>JAIKXR010000035.1 GCA_024683975.1 Paludibacteraceae bacterium | reverse complement strand
CCGAATGTGGACTTTATCCAATGAAACAGGGCTTGCCGTCGTAAACGGCGGCAAATGGCGCAGCTCGCCCGGAGGAAGATTTCCTGATAATCCTAATTTCCTGATAAGCCGAATTATCAGGAATTCCTGATAATTCGGCGGATATGTCCTAATCGTACGTCGATTTCTTTACGATGTAGTTCCTTCCGCTATTAGTTCTGCCGAGCTTCGCTTGTCGTACCTGTATCAATAAGCTCCGACCCTTCATTCCCCGTATTTATCGATGTACACATTTGAATGAGTGAGAATCTGATCCTTGACCAGTTCTTCATTTTTCATCATCTGCTCGGCATCGACATATAGTCCGACAGCCCGCTCCACCGCGTCGCGGTATGCGTCCTTCAGAGCCTCGGCCTTGTCCGCACCCACACCACGCCCCATTACTTTCACTATTTCAGTCGCCTGCGCACTTGCTACACCCATCGCCGTAATAACGGCTGCTATTATAATCAGTCTTTTCATTTTATTGTTCCTTTCTCGGGTTCGGATGTTATTCAGCAGCCTCTATTGTAACACTGGCAATCTTAGGTAAATCATCTTTGTCGATTTCGCACAATGCCCACTTGTAGTATGCAGTTGTAAATCCAGGCTTGGGTGGCCAATCGGAAGACAGTGCAGATGCGAATCTTGGAGGCTCTTCCCGCATCAATGGCATAATGCAACAGTAATCCCCGCCAATGGAAAACGGGCCGTTAATAATATTTTTTGTCTCAACGCCAATCCTACTTGTGCAAACTTCATTTTGCGAATCATCATTAAAAATAAGATTGAAACTTGCTTGCCCAGTTTTTTCAAGAAATGAAGATGCCCATTGACTCAATGACTTGGCGGCTGCATCATCAATAGAATACACTTCCGCCTTGCATCTAGATAGATTGTCAGAGAATTCTGTCGCAAGAACAACATGCTTCCCGCCATTTACGTCCCGTGGCAGCAGTTGCTCTTCATCGCCATCTAGACATGCCAGAAATATTCTTTTGTCACTTGACAAACTTCCACTTATACTGCCATACGCCCGTCCAATCCCTTCGCCCTCCATCAAAGCCTTGTCTTTTTGCCTGTCTGAAGAAGCTGACTTCTTTGTTAGTCTTACAATCTTTGGTTTTGAAGTCGATACTTGCGCTAGTACACGTTGAAGACATGGCATGTACTCATTTTTATACAGATCACGATCCAACTCGAACCTTAAAAGATAGCAGAGGAAAACAACATTGTCGTTTGACTTGTGATTAAATATTTTTGGACTTGTTGATGCAAGCGAAACCCTGACCAACTGACGTACAGGATCAAGATCCTTCAATGCATTATCTAGAAGCGCCTTGCCATCCTCTGATCGCTTTCCTTGCGTTGTAACCTTTGCGTGGAACCCCTTAAGCATTGTTGTATTGAGTTTAGTCGTGATTGATGGTATCGAACCAGAGACTTTCTTGGCAAGTTCCTGCGTCTTAACTTCTGCAAGAATCTTTACAGTAACAAGTCCGTTGGGAGCGACGGTCTCGCCCACAATCTCGTATTTATCGATGTACGCATTTGAATGAGTGAGAATCTGATCCTTGACCAGCTCCTCATTCTTCATCATTTGCTCGGCATCGACATATAGTCCGACCGCCCGCTCCACCGCATCGCGGTATGCGTCTTTAAGAGCCACGGCCTTGTCCGCACCCACACCGCGCCCCATGACTTTGATGATTTCAGCTTCATGAGCGAAAGCCGCACCTATAACAAGAGAAAATACAACTGTAATGAAACTAATGCACTTCATTTCATATTCCTTTCTATAATAGACTCACATAGCATCAAATTTCCCCCCGGAATTCTTGTGCAACTCCTTCGATATCAGGGAACAACAAAGAAGCACGAATATTTGCCAACCTCAAAAAGATTTTTACATAGGGTAATAATCCATGAGCGAACTTGAATCTGACAATCCTAGAATATTCAACGTGGAAATCAGGATCTTCTATGCTAATATCGCCCATCCTCGAAAAGTCTTTTTCTTCATGTTCACCATCAGTTTGTGTAAAGGGATGCCAAAACAATTGTTGCATCGTTGTCTTTTTAAGTGACAACGGCATTAAGAACAAACCAACTTGTGCCCATAATCTTTGATTTCCGATACCGGGTCTTATCCAAAGGACTTTGGGGAAATTATCTATTCGTTCAACACAATCATCAGCCTGCCCCGACAAGTGACAATTCGCACAAACCACATTGGAATCTACCCCATACAATTCATTCTCAATAGACGTCGTTTGATTCGGATTGCCGCAAGCGTTAAACGGGTATTTCAATTTTTCACAATGCTGAGTTCGCCAGCAACTTAGAGGCGATCTACTGTTATATACGTCTTTGTAAGCACCTCGATATATCGCCCAAACACTAAAATCTTCCTTCTTGTCCTTGTCATTCTTCATAGTCGACATTTCTCGTGTCGCCATAAATAATGCCACAAAAGGAGATTCCGTAAAATCTATAAGCCTTGTAGCCACGCCATAATGCTGCATCGTGGCCATCCAACTCAAAACATCTAAATCCTGTTTGTTAGACTGATTGCACCCATATGAGAACTGAAAGCTCTTCAATCTCTTTCGTTCTTCTGAACGCAGTTCGCATTCTGTACCCTTGCACCTAAATAGCCGCTCAAAAGAACTTTGTATAGACCATTCTGCCTTACGTTGTCCACGATATGCCCAACCTGATCCGCAATTTGTTATTGAGCATTTATCCATTCGCGCCACTAAACCTACCCATGATAAAAACTCCGATTCTGTTTCGATAGAAACGTTATATCCGTACGGACGCACCTCCATGAGATACTTCTCGCTCGGTTGCATGGATATCACACAACTCATCACACTCTTAAAATTGAACTGGGCGGTTTTCGGCTCTTCTCGTTTGAGAAGAGCCGAATGCCTCCTCACATCAAAGGAACATTGTCTTATTGGTGATTACAAATGGTTCGAGGAAAATTGCTGCCATTGTGCATTTTTCTCCGGGAATACGCTCTGCCTGCCCGTTCTTGCGTATGACAATAAGATATTCATACTGCCAGCAGAATTTCTTTCTCTCTGGAGAAATATTCTCCCAATTTGCGCCTTCATATATAGTGCCGCGATCTTGCCAATCTGTGAGTCCAGTATCAATAAGTTGAATCTGGCTTCTATTATCACGCAAGTCGTATTTACCAGCTTCAAACATAAAATTATCAATTTTGGTATTCGCCGAAATCAAAACAGGAAACCAGTCTGGAAGACTGTCAAAGTCTCCAGCCACAATGCTCCACTTTCTTTGAAAATCCCAAATCGGACTACCATTAAACCTCGGTTTATTCTCGTTTAACAAGGATATGACGACATCCTTTGCGATATATGGCGTCCACATGACCTTCTCAAGATTTTTGACATCAAAAAGGTCTTCATAATAATCTGAATTTGAACCGTAAGTCTTTTGCGAAATATCATTCTGCGCGTCTCGCTGAGAATTTGAATAACGGTAGGAAATATCTTTGGGCAGTCTAGGCCATATTGAGGGTTGCCCGGCACTTTTACGCTTACTATTTGATTCCATTATTGCATTCAAAAACAATGCCCCCTCATCCATCGCTCTTTTACTTTCTTTTTCAGCAATGCTTAGCATTTCTGCTATAGCAGTTGGAATCTTGCTTGCCAATTGGAGTTCCTCCCTTAGCCCGTACATCTCATCTTTATGAGACTTCTCTTTGGTAGAGAAAGAGCCACCGCTACTAGGTAGATGACCTCGACCATCCCACACATGAGAAATTAAACTGGGAACGACTAACCATTTATTGCCGATTTCCCGAACTTCAAGTTCAACCAGTTTAATGCCGTTAAAAAGCAGAGTATCACATACTGATTTATCACATGAACTCAATGCCACTCGTGCTATCGAATCTCCGCAGGTGGTAGTGCTGACTTCAATATCATTTTCAAACATCTTTTTGACTCCACTCCGCGGAGACCACATTTGCATGAATTCAACGATTATCTTCCGTTTAATACCTGTTGGATCTCCCTCGTTAACGCAATCCCTGAGCGCACCAAGACCCTCTATGCAAACTACATCTATAAATTTGTCGACATCATTGTTGCGTATGCTGTCACAAAATGCGATGACTGCGTCTTTCGCCGCCTTTTCGTCCTTACTGTCAGACATGCAACTTCTTAGACCGAGAATTATCGCGACAACTGTAATAATCATCAATAGTTTTTTCATTTCAATTTCCTCCTACTGGACACAAGTATTCCTTAGACAGTATCTTTCCCTTTGGGGGTGGTGTTTGGCACCTTACCAAACTTGTTTTCCTGCAATTGGCTTGGTTGCACCAACAGCCAGATGTTATAGATAGGCACGAGGAACCACCAACCACTCTTGCCAATATCATGTATGCGACGCCATCCAATCAGAAGTCCCATTAGTTTGACGATTAGCGAGATGATTTTTGTTACAACACCATCTTCTCCAAAGATTGCACTTACGCCTAAAATCAACAGAAAGCAAAACAGGAAGCTCCACCAGTATTCAGATCGGGAAGCACGACCATTAGAAGTATATGTCGTGCAGAATCTTCTTACCGCTTCTAGGAACGACACCCTGTATTGTGTAATATCAGGTGCATCACAAGCAGAAGCATCTTCGACGCCTTCATTCCGGCCCATGTCACTCATTGCATTTTTCCTTCCTTTGCCCTTTGTTGTTGTACGGCAAAAGAAAGAGGGCGCAGTCCCCTGCCACAGTTCAGGTGAGGCTGTAGGATGCCCAGTAAGAACCACGGAAAGAAGATGCGCCCATAGCGAGCGCATTCTCCACCTCGTCGGCTCTCACTGTTGAAACTTCCTAAATTTCACCTGAGCCAAAACAATGCGTAGAACGCTAAGTCTTAAATTGTATACGCGTATTATATCAAATTTTACACTCTGTTGAGAAGATCCGAAATTTGATTTTTTTGTGTGCGCGCCGCTTGCCAGAGTAAACGAAAGTTTAGATTTTGTTTAGCTAGACAAAGATGGATGATTTATAGTTGATTGATTGAAGTAGAGCAAAGCCTCTTTCCTACCCTCCCCGGGGAGGGTGTTGCGTTTACTTTGG
>JAIKXR010000174.1 GCA_024683975.1 Paludibacteraceae bacterium | reverse complement strand
ATAATCTTCGCCATTGCAGATATAGGTCAGAAGGGAAATCGTTAGTAACTCTGAAAGAACATAGGTGCAACGACCCGTTACACGATGGTCGGCAATACTGTCAAAAATCGGTGGTAGCATAATACTTGATTTTAATGTGTTTTACGCTACAAAAGTACAAAAAACAAATGGAATACACAAATAATATGCAATTAAAAATCAATAAAATACAACTGTTTTGAAGAACTACTGCGACTGGCTGTTCAATCAAAACATGACGACCCTTCGCAATATAATCGTGCGACTCTTTATGATTAATTTGATGCGGTTGCCCTGGGAAAGGGTATCAAAAGAGGGTTAAGGGAGCAACATAGAGGCGGGGGAACTTTCAGACAGAAGAGATAACCCGAACAAAGGACTATTCCACGACCTGCCGCAAACAACTGACATCGGCAGAGCCATAGCGTGTTGCTATGGCTCTGCCGATGTCATGTCTGTCAGTTCCGGAAATGGAGTTCATTGTCACGGAGTTCGACGATGATTGGTTTTGTATGTGTTATTTTGCCTGCGATGAGTTGTTTGCTGAGGTTGTTGAGAACCAACCGTTGCAATGCCCTCTTGACAGGTCTTGCGCCGAATTGCGGGTCATACCCTTCGCGGGCTATATAACGTACAGCATCGTCAGTGACACGTAGTTCAAAGCCTTGACGGGCAAGCATATCGTGTATGCCGGTTATCTGCAAGCGCACAACCTGCTCGATGTCGGATTCGGTGAGTTCGGAGAAATGGATAATGTCGTCTATACGGTTGAGGAACTCAGGTCGCACTTGCGCACGCAGTTGTTCTTCTGTGAGATTGGAGGTCAGGATGATAAGCGTGTTCTTGAAATTGACCACCCTACCCTTGTTGTCGGTAAGCCTGCCGTCATCGAGCAACTGAAGCAGGACGTTGAAGACATCGGGATGCGCTTTTTCCATTTCGTCAAACAGCACAACACTGTATGGTTTGCGCCGTATGGCTTCGGTCAGCTGTCCTCCCTCATCGTAGCCTACGTATCCGGGAGGCGCACCTATAAGCCGTGTGGCGGAGAATTTCTCCTGATACTCGGACATGTCTATACGCGTAAGCATATTCTCGTCGTCAAAGAGGTAGGATGCGAGAGCCTTGGCGAGTTCAGTTTTACCGACACCTGTTGTACCGAGGAAGATGAAACTGCCTATAGGTCTTTTGGGGTCTTGCAGTCCTGCCCGTGAACGGCGTATAGCGTCGGAAACAGCCTCTATGGCACTGTCTTGACCGATAACGCGCTTATGGAGTTCTTCTTCGAGGTGAAGGAGTTTGTCGCGTTCGGATTGCATCATTTTGTTCACGGGAATACCTGTCCAGCGCGCCACAACCTCGGCTATGTCGTCCTCGTCCACCTCTTCTTTGATGAGTTGCTCTCCGTTGAAAGCTTGGAGTGCCTGCTGGGCTGCCTTTATATTGGCTTCTGTTTCCTGGAGTTTGCCGTAGCGTATCTCAGCCACCTTTCCGTAGTTGCCCTCACGTTCAGCCACTTCGGCTTCGTGTTTGAGTTGTTCCTGGCGCGCTTTCTCGTTCTGGATGGTGGCGACATAACCTTTCTCTTTTTCCCACTGCGCGTTAAGTTTGTTACGCTGTTCGTTGAGCGAACGGAGCTGGTCGCTGATGGAGGACATTTTTTCAGTATTGTTCTCCCGTTTGATGGCTTCGCGCTCAATCTCGAGTTGTTTTATCTGCCGGTCAAGGTTGTCGAGGTCTTCCGGTTTGCTGTCCACTTCGAGACGCAGTTTGGCAGCGGCTTCATCCACGAGGTCAATTGCTTTGTCAGGCAGAAAGCGGTCGGTAATGTAACGCGCTGAAAGAGTGACAGCAGCGATGAGGGCATCGTCCTTTATGCGCACCCGGTGGTGTGTCTCATACTTCTCCTTGAGTCCGCGAAGGATAGAGATAGTGGCGGCTTCGTCCGGTTCGTTGACCATTACTTTCTGGAAACGGCGTTCAAGAGCCTTGTCGGTTTCGAAATACTTCTGGTATTCGTCAAGAGTGGTGGCACCTATGGCACGCAGTTCGCCACGGGCGAGCGCGGGCTTAAGTATGTTGGCGGCATCCATCGCACCTGAGGATTTGCCTGCGCCGACCAAGGTGTGAATCTCGTCAATAAAGAGAATGATCGTGCCATCGGCTTTTATCACTTCCTCGATGACACCTTTGAGGCGTTCTTCAAACTCTCCCTGGTACTTGGCACCGGCGATAAGCGCACCCATATCAAGAGAGTATATCTGCTTGCTTTTGAGGTTTTCGGGAACGTCACCGCGCACTATACGATGCGCCAGTCCTTCAGCGATGGCTGTTTTGCCGACACCGGGTTCGCCGATGAGCACAGGGTTGTTTTTGGTTCGCCGTGACAGTATCTGCAGTACGCGACGTATCTCGTCGTCACGTCCTATTACGGGGTCTAATTTGCCATCTTTGGCACGTTGGCACAGGTTGATGGCGAATTTCTGTAAGTTTTCATTCTGGTTGCTGGTATTCATATCCCAAATCTCCTATTTTTATTTTGCCCAAAGAAAGTCAAAAGTTGTACCAATCTTGTAATCCGTACACACAACTGCCAAATTGGCAGTCTATTGGCAGTTTTTTGTACGTGCATTATTTGCAGGAACAGGAGTGAAGTTGTATTTTTGCGGTTGAAAAAAGCAAAAGATATGTCGATAATAAGCAGATATGTGTCATCGGTGTTGTTTCCTGCTTGTTGTGCGGGTTGCGGCAAAGTGACAGAAAGCGCAAGACTGCAGGATAAAAATGCACATATATGCGATGAATGTCTTGGCCGTCTGGAACTGACGGAGCAGTTTGAACTGAGGGACAATGTGACAGAAGACTTGTTTGCGGGGAATGAGCAGTTTGAGCGTGGCGCGGCATATTGTTTTTACGACAAGCAGGATATAGCGAGTGAGTTGATACAGAGTGCCAAGTACCGCAGGCAGCCGGAAATCAACTACGAATTAGCGCGAAGAGCTGCTATGGACGGATTGCAGTCTGATTTTTTTGAGGGGATAGACGTGATCATACCTATACCGCTTCATAAACGCAGATATCGTGAACGCGGTTATAACCAGTCGGATTATATTGCGCTCGGTCTGAGTGAGGTACTGCATATACCGATAGACACGAGCCATATAGAGCGTGTGAGGAACAACAAGCAGCAGGCACTGACGCAAGGCAAGGAGCGTGAGAAGAACGTGGAGGGGATTTTCAGGGTCAATCATCCGGAAGAGATGTACAGGAAGCGGATACTGATAGTGGATGATGTGATAACGACCGGAAGCACCATAAGGTCGTGTATGGAGGCCATGTCTGCTTTTCGCGGAGCGGGAATCAGCGTGTTTGCATTGGCGAAGGCACGGTAAAGAGCATAAAAAAGCACTGCAAAACGCCTTGCACGTGAAAACTCCTAATGAAAGGATTTGAGGTGTGGTGAACCTTTGTAATCCGACCACCACTTTTGCTACCGTTCTCTGCACCGGCGAAGCCCGTAAGGAGAGCGGGTCACGGCAAAGTGTATCGGCACGCCATCGGCGCAACATTGACCCCGGTTAAAAAATTGTGTTGAGTTTTCCGGTCGTTGGTTTTGCAATGCTATATTATTCAGTCGCTCGTATGCCAGCCTATGGTAAGTACTATATTGTGAGTCATGGCTGTCATATCGTAAGGAGTGGGAGTAACCACTTTAGAGACAAATGGATATATTTGGAAGTCTTGGTAGCGGAACCGGTAGGCGAGTTGGGCGATGAAATGCTGGTTACGGAAGCCAATACCGAGACCCGCGATGTGGCTCAGTCCGGTGGTGCGGTATTCGGCATCTGTGCGTACATCATTATCTGCGAGGAGTGTAGGCTGCTCGTTACGCTGGAAAGCCGATTCAAAGGCATATCCGCAGTTGAGGAAGAGATTGTTGTGAATGACGAGTTCGCCGCCAATTTTCATAGTGTGCATATCGTGTGTGAGCCGCGAATGCCGGTAGTCGTATTGTAAAGAAACGAGTCCCTGTTGTCCGGCGATGAAGGCCATACCTGCAGTAGCGCGCAAAGGTTGCGTGAGACGGGTTGAGTAGCGGTAGATGAGCGTCTGGTGGTAAGCGTCAATGGGTGAGTCTTTGACTTTCATATCGGCATCAGTGCGGGAGGTGAGGTTCATGCCAACAGGCGTTTGGAAAGAGATACCGATGCGGACAGGCCGGACAGGCTGATAAAGAAGTCCTACAGTACCGCTAACGCCTACACCGCTCATTGTGAGGTAAGTATTAGCCTGCATATAATTTTTGTTGTCAGCAGAAAATGCTTCCTCATAGACAGATGTTTTGCTATAAGACAGCGAGCGTATATTGAGTCCCAAGCCAAGAGACCAATGGTGGGTGAACAGTCCCGCCCAATGGATATTAAACTCGTCAAGTCCGCCTTTCTCATATATTTTGACGGCGTTGGCTGGAACGATGTCATAATAAGAGGTCCAAGTGTCCCAAATGGTATCGCCGTTGGATGCAATGTCGTAAGGGTCGATCATATACGTTTCGAAACCGAGTTTGCTGAGCCATCCTATATCCGGGTCATCGTAAGCATTGTCACCGACGAAGTCGGCATATTTGATCCGGGGCGAACCATCGTCATTGCACACCTGATCCAACATAACGTTAGCTATGGTAGGCTGGTTATCAGCGTGACCGAGGGATGTGCGATTGAATGTATGAAGCCGGTTGAAAGAGAACATAAAGTTGTTGAAACGCAGTGCCGCCTCATCGTTACGGTTTTCAAACGCGAGTACAAAATTAGCATTAGGAAGCATGAATGATGACTTGAACTCGCTGTCTTTGTCTCCGCGCTGGCGTGTGTAATCAAGTTGTTCGTGAAGAGTAAGCGACACACCCAACCGTCTGTAGAGTGCCAAACCTGCGGGATTATCAAGGACGGCAGAGGGGTCTGCACCGACTGCAGCCATCGCGCCTGCCATAGCAGTATAACGAGCAGTACCTACGTAGTCACGCGAGTCAAAAATCTGAGCATCCTGCGCATATAGAAACGATGTCTGGAAAACCGATGCAAAAAGGAGGATGAGAGGGAAGAACCGGGTACGCATAGCAGTAATGAATTATTGATTATTACGGTGGATAACGGCTTTGACAACAGTGTCTTTGACTTGGATAAACTCCACTTTGGGAGTGACGGGTCGGTTGGTGGACTGAACTTCAAGCGCGGCTTTTTTAGGTTCAGCCTCCCGAATAGTGACAGGTACTTTCTTTACCTTGGTCGTTACTGCATCTTTCGATGCCCTTGTCGAAGAAGCCGCATCTGTCGCAGGGGTGGCAGAACGCTCTACACGCACTGCCCCGTCCCAATAGTATGCATCGTCCACATAGTCATCCGCCAACAAAGGACAAAATGCCAATGAGAGAATGAGAGACAAGGTAAGAAACGTTTTATTCATAGTTGTTAAGTTTTATTTACCTTTGCACGTTGTTGTGACCGTTGTGTTGTCACTGCGAGCGGGACGTTTGCCCTCTTGTCGGATCAGGGATGGAAACCTATAATCTGTCTTACTTCGCGTAATGTCCGCTCTGCGCTTTGGGAGGCACGTTCGGCACCTTGTTTGGCAACACGAAGAATATAGTCGTCATTGTTCTGAAATTCAATAATACGCTCACGAATGGGCGCGCAGAAAGCGTTGATATCAGCTGCGAGTTGCTTTTTGAGGTCCCCGTAGCGGATGGTCATTTGGTTGTACTGGTCATTGAAATATTCGCAGGTATCCTTTGTGGAAACAAGTTCGAGGAGCGTGAAGAGGTTCTGAATGACTTCGGGTTTCTCCTGATTGAGTTGCGTCGGTCCCGAATCTGTGACCGCTTTCATCACTTTTTTACGTATAGTAGCCTCATCATCACAAAGATAGATACAGTTTCCGTTAGACTTACCCATCTTGCCTGACCCGTCAAGTCCGGGAACTTTGACCGCTGTCTTGTAGAAATGGTAAGACTGAGGTTCCTTGAAAAAATCCACCTGATAGATGCGGTTGAAGCGCCGTGCGAAGAGGCGCATCATCTCCATATTCTGCTCTTGGTCTTTACCTACGGGAACTTTGTCTGCTTTGTGCGCGAGGACATCAGCCGCCATCAAAGTGGGATAAGTGAGCAGACCGGCATTGATGTTATCCGGTTGGGTGCGGGCTTTTTCCTTGAATGACGTAACGCGCTCCAACTCACCGAGGTAAGCGTTCATATTGAGATAGAGGTACAATTCAAGCACGGGTTTGACATCGCTCTGGACGTAGATAGGTGCCTTTTCAGGGTCGATACCGCAAGCGAGGTACTCGGAGAGTATAGTGCGAACCGACTGACGTATGTTTTCCGGCGTAGGATGCGTAGTCAGAGAGTGCCAGTCCGCAATGAAGAACATACAGTTGTACTCGTTCTGCATTTGCAGAAAACTCTTGATGGCTCCGAAATAGTTACCGAGGTGCAAGTTGCCTGTAGGGCGGATACCGCTGATGACTTTTTCCATAGCAAGTCTAAGTTATTCTATAGGTAAGGTACGGCTGATATGTTGTTCGAGCGAGGTGAGCGTTTCTGTTTTACTCACGCCCGGAATCATCTGGATTTTGGTGTTGAGCAACGACATGAGATCACGGTCGTCGCGTGCATAGAGTTTGATCAGCATAGAGAAAGAGCCGAGCATATAGTGCGTCTCCACCACTTCGGGTATTTGTTCAAGCGCACGCACGACATCGTTGTACATAGAGCCTTTTTCGAGAGTGATACCTATATAAACGCAGAGATTGTACCCGAGCATTTTAGGGTTGACTTGGTATCCGCTACCGGTGATGACACCAGTATCAAAGAGTTTTTGCACACGCTGGTGAATGGCAGCACGACTCACCCCACATTGTTCCGCAACGTCCTTGAAAGGAATGCGGGCGTTAAGAGTAATAATTTTCAAGATTTTACGGTCTAACGCATCTATTCTTTCAATGGTATTTACTTCCATAGTTGTAAAAAATTTAGCAATTTGTAATTCTTTCCCATAAATTTTCGACAAAGATACGGTATTTTTTTTAAAATTCAACTAATAGCCGATTTTTTTGTGTACAAAATGTCGTTTTTCCATTTTTGTGACAGTTGTGGATGGCAATTTTTGGGTGAGACAGTTGGCAAATGGAAAATAGACAGTACTTTTGCAAGCGTGGAAAGTGAGTGAATAATGAATAGCACGAGTGACAAATAAAAAGTGAAGAGAAAATGATATGAACAAGACAGTTGAATTGGAAGAATACATAGAGCGGCACTCATCGTCAGAGCCGGAGTACCTGCAAATAATAACGCGCACGACCCATCAACATGCTGTCAATCCGCACATGCTGTCAGGTCACGTTCAGGGAAGGCTGTTAGCACTAATAAGCAAGATGATTAGTCCGAGGCGGATATTGGAGATCGGCACCTATACGGGTTACTCGGCGTTGTGCCTTGCGGAAGGTCTGGCGGCAGACGGCAGACTGCTGACCATAGAGCGAAATGACGAATTAGAAGACAGGATAAGAGAGAATCTCGCTTTGACGGAATTGGGGCGAAGAATTGAGTTGAGGACAGGTGATGCATGCGAGATGATAAGGTCACTGCCGGCAGACGAACGATTTGACCTCGTTTTTATTGACGGGGACAAAAGGGAGTACGTGGAGTACTGGAATGCCGTCAAAGACAGGCTGACAGAAAGAGGCTGGATAATAGCCGACAATACGCTATGGGACGGTCATGTGGTGGATGCCAATTACGACAAAGACGCACAGACCAGAGGTCTGCGTGCATTCAACGACAAGGTGGCAGTGAATGAGGAATGGGAAAAAGTGATTATACCGTTGCGGGACGGGTTAAGCGTGATGTGCCGGAGAGATCAGACGAGGTAGTTGCGTACCAAGTTTTTGAGTCGGGCGAATTGTGAGTCTATAAGTTCGACCGGACATTCGCCATAGGAACTGAGACGGAGACGAATACGCCCGTCTTTAGGCAGATAAGCGAGATGCAAACCATCCGGCAATGCCGTTTCCCACGATTCCAACTCGATAGCGAGAGCCGATTCGGGTATGCCTTGGACGGTGAGTGTGCGGTGGTAGATATGAGTATTGACACCTCTTGCGTGCATCCGCTGCTGTAAGAAAGGCAGAATCTGTTCGTCCATCGCGACTTGCATTTCTTTTGGTACGCCCGGCATGGAGGCAATAATACGGTTGTCTTGTTCCCAGACCATCAGCGGTGCGCTTCCTATGCGGTTCTCAAGAATGATTGCCGACTCGGGAACTTGCCATTGTGTGGCAGTGAGTCGGTTAAGGACAACCGGACGGTCTTTATACAGTCGCTCAACGTGCTGCCTGACCTGAAGGTTCTCAACGAGGCGTGTATGGAAGAAATCGCAAAGGACACGTTTGGTTATATCGTCTTTGGTGGGTCCGAGTCCGCCGGTAAGAAGAACGATATCAGAGCGATGAAGAGCGTCTGACAGAGCCTGACGGATATGCAGGGCGTTGTCGTGGACGGATGTTATCTGATAGACGGATATACCGATGTGGTTTAGTTGTTCGGCCATCCACGCGGAATTGGTGTCCACTACCTGTCCTATGAGCAGTTCGTCACCGATAGTGATTATTTCTGCCTGCACTGTTTGTTCCATTCTTGTGCTGTCAATTCGAGTTCATCATACCATTCCTGTCCGAACCGCCATATTAGCGGTTCTTTGAGGAACTGATAGAGAAGTGTATGATTCTTTTTGCCTGATATTCGCGCCGGGTAACAAATATCCCAGCGGTTGTACTCCACCCCAATGCGGGCGCCGACTTTGGTCAGCCGGATGGGATAAAGTGCGCATGAGACAGGTTTGCGCCAAGTTGTCTTACCCTGTTCGAAGGCTTGTTCGAGGAGGCAATAACAGCAGTGGCGGGAGTCGCGCTGCATAAAGACACATTCCACGCCGTCAACGATAGAGAGTACCTGTTCGCCAGACGGGTCGAGATAACTGAGCCCTTGTTCGCGAAGGACTTTGCGTGCTTTGCGCGTCATAAGAGGCTCGACTACAGGCAAAACTTTTTGTATCTCCCGCAGTTCCTCATCAGAGACTGGCGCACCGGCATCGCCCTCAACGCAACACTTGCCGCAACAAGCGGCAAGGTCGCAGGAAAACTCCTTCTCGAGGACATCAAGACTGACTAATGTGTCTTGTATAATGAACATAGTTGAGGGACTGACGGACTATGTGTCGTCGTCGTCCATATAGTAGTGAACCTCTTCTTTTTCTTTCTTATGGAAGACACGGTTGTAGTACTGTCCGTACTTATACCGCCAACTGTTCTTACGGCGACCATAACCGTAACCGTAACCATAACCGTAGCCGTAGCCTGAACCGTTACCATAACCATAGCCATAGGACGAGCCGTAACCATAGCCATAACCATAGCCATAACCATAGCCATAGCCCCCGTGGAAGCCTTCGGTAGGTACATCTGAAAGAATAATATTGATTTTACTGCGGTGGTCAATAGCGAGTTGTTTGAGCGTCTGTTTGCAGAAAGACTTACTGGTCTGCAGACAACGGATAACGAACAAAGTGGTGTCAGTCTGTTCGATAACCGAATAAGCGTCAGGCACTTGACCGATAGGCGATGTATCAATGATAATAAAGTCGTAGGTCTGCTTTAGTTTGTCAAGCATATAAGTAAGTCGGTCAGAGTGGATAAGTTCGCCCGGATTAGGCGGGGTTGTACCGGCAGGAATGATATCGAAATCGAATGGTGCGTGGCTGATAATAACGTCTTCAAGTTCGCAGTCACCATTGAGATAATTGGACATACCGGTGGTATATTGAATGAGACCCAACTTGGTATGGATATTAGGTTTACGAATATCAAGGTCTATAAGGATGGTTTTCTTGCCGGTCATAGCGTATAGTGCAGCGAAATTGGTACACAGGAAAGTCTTACCATCACCGGATTCGGTAGATGTGATACAGATAGAAATACCCGTTTTTTTAGCAGTTATAAACTCAACGCGTGTACGTATGGCACGCAACATTTCGGCATAGGATGAGCGTGGTGAGGCCTTGACGAGTGTCGGGTTCTGCGTTTTGGCGTGGCGCACTGAACCGATAAGACGGAAATTGCTCAAACTCTCAACCTCTTTGGGTGTGCGCACCTTATCGTTGGTCAGTTCGGTCAAGATAATCAACCCTAACGGGATAAGCAGACCTATAACAAGACAAGTGGTGGTTGTTTTTCGTTTGCTACCCGCATTGACGATGAACATGGGTCGTGCGCGATCCATTATCTCGTTATCGGGAGTGTTACTGGCCTTTTGTATTTCAGCTTCAGCACGTTTCTGAAGGAAGAAAGTATAGTAGTTGTCATCCACCCGGTAGTTACGCTCAATACTAATCATTTCGAGTTCTTTCTCGGGCAGTTTCTTAAGGTCCACCTCCACTTCATCGTAGCGTTTTTGGAGGTCTGATTTCTCTATCTCGAGCGTGGCACGCATAGACTTGACGACCTCTTCGATAGTTATTTTGACATTACGGATGTCGTTAGTGAGTTTGGCATAATAGACATTCTTTTCACTCAATTCGCCCCGTTGCAGTTGGAGCGTATTGAGTTGAGCGACCAATGAACTCAATGTACTTTCAGACAGTCCTAAAGAGGAAGGGGAAGCGATAGTACCTTCTTCTATGGACTCTTGCAGGTAGTTGGTGAGGTAATTGAGGTACGTTTCTTTGAGGCGCAGAGTCATTTGCTCTTCATCGTACTTGTTTATTTGTCCCACCAAGCGGGATGCATGAGAACTGACATCAACAAAATTGTTGGCATTACGGAATTGCGTGAGGGCATCTTCACTCTTTTCCAGTGAACCCTGAATAGCATCCAACTGCTCGTTAATGAAAGAGATAGACTTGTTGGCAACCTCGTTTTTCTTCTCCAGGTTTTGCATCAGATAGATGTCAGCGAGTTTGTTGATAAACTCGCAGTCACGTTGCGGTGTCTGGCTACGCAGTGTCAGTCGCAAGACAGAACTACCGTTTAACACAAAGTCGTGCCGCATACGGCTCTGAAACTCGTTAATCAAGCCGTCGCGGGTACGGAAACGGAAATATATCTGTCCTGACTGGCTGATATGTTCGCTGGGCCAGAAAACAGCTGTAAAATATGGAGTCTCCACACGTTCGCCATAATGAATATCGGCTTCATAGGGACGCTTTTCGTCTGTGGAGTGAATATGCAAAACCCCGTCTCCCTTGAAAGTGACCTGGAAGAGAAGACCTTTGACGGACTCCTGTATATATTCTGGCTCGATGACAACAGGTGTACTACGATAGAGGTTGCGTGTCTTGAAACGACCTTGGGTCATATAGTCAACCTGCATAAAAGGTATCGAATCGACCACCCGTGCCAAGAGGTCGTAAGAGCCAAGTATAACCAACTGGTTGTTGATGTTATTATATACCGGAGCCAATCCAAAGCCTTGGAAGAGTCCTTGCTGACCGGCATATTGGTTGCCGGACTCTTTAATAAGGATTGTGCCGCTGGATTCGTATTCTTCAATCCACTTACGGTTGAGCAGTGCCGCCACTCCATACGCCAAAGCTAATGCGATGACAAACAAGTACCAATAGTGTACCACGCGGACAAGCCACTCAACTATATTGAAGCTGGAGGTTGGTTCTTCTTCTTCCGCTTGTCCGCCTTGGGAACCCGGCACGTTCATATAAGGGTTCTGGTATGGGTTCTGATACGGATTAGCGTACGGGTTGGCGTACGGATTAGTGGGATTATAAGGATTCTTATGCAAGTCTGCATAAGGGTCCATCAGCGGGTTCTGATAGGGATCCTTATACGGGTCTGTATAGTATGGATTATCTTTCGCCATATCGTTTAAGATTAGCCATGGTTATTTCATAGGTATATAGTTCAGTACGGAAACGAGTAACGAAACCGAACTTGTAATCAAAGCGAGGAAACCGGTATAACTCTCCTGCTTGAAGAAAGCAGCGGGTTCACGGCTGACGTAAATAAGGTCGTTGGGGTAAATATAATAGTACTTGGAGTCGATAAGAGTATTAGTACGGATATCAAACTCCAATACCTCAGGCTGGGCATTACCATGAGGACGGATGATGCGGATATGCTGACGGTCACCGGAATTGAAGACCTGACCTGACATAGCCAATGCCTGATAGATAGTCATACGATCCTTATAGATATAACGCACACCGGAACTGGCATCACCCAGAACAGTAAAATACTTATTATACAGAGTCAACTTGATTTCTGCATCAGGAATCAGTTCTCGCATATACCGCTTTATTGTGTCTTGAGCCTCCAACTCGGTCAAACCCTCCAAACGTATCGGTTCAAGGAACGGAAGATCAACTTTGCCGTCAGAATAGATACGATAAGGATAAGTGCTACGACTGTCATAACCACTTCCGCTACCAATATCTTTTGAAAGCGTCTTGCCTAATGTTTCATCAAGGGTAATGATACGATAGATTACTTCATCATTGACCTGCAGGCGATATGGCTGATAGCCGACACTATCGTAGTGAGGCAGGTCTTCACGGTCTTGCAACAACCCCACTTGCTTATGCCCATAGCAACCTGTGAGCAATATTGCCAATAAGAAAACAAGGCAAGAATGAATATATGAACTCGTTTTCATCATTTGGAAGCATTGATAATACGTTGCACTATACCGTAAACAAATCCGCCAAAACCGATGGTGGTGGCAGTGACTGCAATAGCAGATGTCAAACTATTAACATGGAAAGCCTTACCGCGCAACTGCTGGACATAAATGACATCATTAGGTTCGATGTAATAATACTCGGAGTTGATAACATCTCTTGAACGCAAGTCGAACTCAATGACTTTAGTCACACCTTCTTTTTCACGCACAACCTTGACCTTTGAGCGGTCGGACCATTCGCCTAAATCGCCTGCTTGCGCAATGGCTTCATAGATAGTCATTTTTTCACGACGTATAATATAATTACCCGCCCCCCGATCACTTATAACACTGAACACACGTTGCACCACATTCACGTCCACCGATACCATTTTGTAGTCACCATAGTCCTTGATATAAGTTGCCAACTCTTCTTCCAACCGCAACTTAACCTGACGGGTATCCATCCCGCGGACATACAATCGCCCGATCAAAGGGAAATCAATGGTGCCGTCCTCCATCACAAGATAAGTATATAATTCGTTGGAATAGCCTTGATTAGTGTTAGAAATTGACTGGTTGTATCCGCCCCCCGACATATCTCCATAACCATTACCACTCCCCATAGCTGCGGTAAATAGTTTTTGTACTTGTTGGTCGACTGAATGCACACGGATGAAGAGCCTGTCCCCCATACGCAACTCATAGTCAGCATATGAAACCGTATCCGAATATGATGGTATATGGTTCTTCTTGGATGGCTCTTGCATAAGATTGATTTCCTTACTCGTCACGCAAGAAGACAGCATGCTTACTATCAAAACTGTAAGAACCAACAGCCAATGCGGAAGATATATGTTGTGTTGTGTTTGCATATTGGTGACTTATCGTTTTTCGTCCCATCCAAATGGGTGCGGAGCTAACGGCAAACGGGCAAGTGGGTGGTAATCACCCACAAGTCCTACAGGTTGGGCGTGACGAATCTCACTGACAATCTCAATGCAGGGTCGGGCTTCAGAAATGCGAAAACCTCGGCCTGACAAAATACGTTTATAAGATTCTGTGTGTAACTCATTAAAACCTTGTGAGAACTCAAATTCTTCACCATCAACAGACAAAGTACGATACGTTTTCTTCTCACCTTGTACGGCATTGGATGGCAAACAATCGGCATTGATACTAAGGAAATACCGCACACGGGCTTGTTCTAACTCAAGATAACCCGCCACCCTGTCAAAAGACATGACATGAACGATGTTTCTCTTCACCTTGCCGAATACCCACTGAAGCATGTCATAGAAATGGACTCCAATATTAGTAGCAATACCTCCTGATTTATGTACATCACCTTTCCAACTGGAGTAGTACCATTTGCCACGTGAAGTGATGTATGTAAGGTCAACATCATAAATCTTGTCTTCCGGACCTGTCTGTACTCTTTTCTTTAGGTCAGCAATAGCATTGTGTAAACGGAGCTGGAGGATGGTATAAGCTTGTTGCCCTGTTTCTTTCTCCATTTCGAGCAAGTTGTCAATGTTGTAAGGATTGAGAACAAGAGGTTTTTCGCATATAACGTTCACTCCGAGCCGCAAACCATAGCGGATGAAAGCATCATGCGTGTAATTAGGAGTACAAATACTCATCCATTGCAGAGGACAGTCTGTCCGCATCTGTTTAGAACAGAATCTGTCAAATTGCTCATTCTCAGTAAAGAAAGAGCAATTTGGGAACGAACTGTCAAGCCGTCCCACCGAATCGAACTTATCGTATGCAACCAAAAGGTTGTTACCTGTGTCAGCTATCGCCTTTATATGGCGCGGGGCTATATAGCCTGCCGCGCCTATAAGGGCGAAACGGAGCGGTTGAGTCATATCACTCGTCATTTGAATTGTCTTGTTGTGCGCGAGATGCTTGCAATTCAGCGTATTCCTTTCTGTTGTGTACGACTATGCGCTGGAACTCGCGCAAACCTGTACCGGCAGGTATGAGATTACCGCATATTACGTTCTCTTTCATACCTTCAAGCGTGTCCACACGACCTTGTATTGCCGCCTCGTTCAGCACTTTGGTTGTTTCTTGGAACGATGCAGCCGACATAAATGACTTAGTTCCTAAAGCGGCTTTCGTTATACCTTGAAGAATCTGCGAAGCAGTAGCACATTCAGCATCGCGAGCCTCTACCAACTTGCGGTCACGGCGACGAAGAGCAGAGTTCTCATCATGCAAACGGCGGGCAGTAATAATCTGACCGGCTTTCAGAACTTCCGAATCACCGGCATCTGTTACCACTTTCTTGCCCCAAATACGGTCATTCTCCTCAAGGAAATCGAACTTATCAACAATCTGATTTTCCAAGTAACGTGTATCACCAGCCTCATTGATTTGCACCTTACGCATCATCTGACGGACAATAATCTCAAAGTGCTTGTCATTGATTTCCACACCTTGCAGACGATAAACAGACTGAGCCTCATTGACAATATACTCTTGCACGGCAGTAGGACCTTGGATGCGCAATATATCATCAGGTGTGATAGCACCGTCAGACAGAGCAACACCTGCACGCACATAATCGCCTTCTTGTACAAGAATCTGCTTGGTAAGAGGGATAAGATACGACTTGGTTTCACCTTGACGTGAAGTAACCGTAATTTCACGATTACCGCGTTTGATCTTACCATAACTAACCTCGCCATCAATCTCTGCCACGATAGCAGGATTAGACGGGTTGCGAGCCTCAAAGAGTTCTGTTACACGAGGCAGACCACCGGTAATATCACCTGCAGTACCAAAGGCACGGGTTTGCGTGAACAAGTAGTCACCCACTTTGACTTCCGCGCCATCAGAATGAACAAGCATTGCCTTAACAGGCAGATTGTATGAACGAAGAACATTACCTTCCTTGTCCATGATGTGAGCCATAGGCATCTTGCTCTTATCTTTATTAGTATCGGTAATAACTACTTCTTTCTTACCGGTCTGCTCATCGCTTTCAGTTTTTGCTGTCACACCTTCAATTACATCGTCATAGCGCAATGTACCCGCAGTTTCAATAACCAAAGCTGCCTTATAAGGATCCCACTCGCAAACAATCTGACCTTTTGAGTACTCTTGTCCCGGAGTTACAAACAGTTTAGAAGCATAAGGGATATTGAAAGTAGTGAGTACGACTCCAGTTGCGGGGTCAACCAAACGCATATCATTAAGACGGCTGACCACAATAGTATCACCTTCTTCCGTAACTACTGTACGCAACTCATCAATTTCAATTCTACCATCACGGGGGATAGCGTAAGTGTTTTCAGTAGCCGCATTACCTGCGACACCACCTGAGTGGAAGGTACGGAGAGTGAGCTGTGTCCCCGGCTCACCGATAGCTTGTGCAGCTATCACACCGACTGCCTCACCACGCTGAACCATTTGACGGGTGGCCAAATTGTGTCCATAACATTTAGCACAAACACCACGTTTCGCCTCACAAGTCAATACCGAGCGAATTTCTACCTCTTCTATCCCTGCGGCTTCTATAGCATCGCATTGAGCTTCGCGAATCTCTTCACCTGCTGCAACAATGAGATTGCCTTCCATATCATGTATGTCGTGTACGCTTACGCGCCCCAATATACGCTGTGACAAAGTGGCTACAACGTTATCATTCTGTTTGATGGCATGTGCCGTCAATCCACGCAATGTGCCACAGTCTTCTTCCGTGATGATAACATCGTGAGAAACGTCAACCAAACGACGTGTCAAATAACCAGCATCGGCTGTCTTCAACGCAGTATCAGCCAAGCCCTTGCGAGCACCGTGAGTGGAAATGAAGTACTCCAACACGCTCAAACCTTCTTTAAAGTTCGACAGAATAGGGTTTTCAATCGTCTGGCGTCCTTCAGCCGCACCGGCTTTCTGAGGTTTGGCCATCAGACCACGCATACCTGCCAATTGCTTAATCTGCTGCTTCGAACCACGCGCACCCGAATCCATCATCATATAGACTGAATTGAAACCTTGGTCTGCTTCCTGCATGTGTTTCATCAGTACGTCAGTAACAGCGGCATCCACTTTGTTCCAAGCACCTACTACGTTGTTATAACGCTCATCATCGGCCATCTCGCCAAAGTTATACATTTCTGTGATTTGCTCAACTTCGGCATTGCCCTTGGCTACGAGTTCAGATTTCTCTTCAGGAATCAAGATATCGTTCAAATTGAAACTCAAGCCGCCCTTGAATGCCATCTTATAACCAAGGTCTTTGATATCGTCCAGGAATTTAGCCGTACGAGCCACGCCACAAGTCTTAATAACTTTGGAGATGATGTTCTTTACAGCACTCTTCTTAAGTGTAACGTTTTGATATCCTACTTCCTCAGGGATATATTGGTTAACCATTACCCGACCTGGAGTCGTATCTACCAATTCACCATTGATACGAACTTTGACATTGGCGTGTATGTCGACTTTGCCTTCGTTCAACGCAATAAAGCACTCTTCGGGGCTATAGAAAACCAAACCTTCACCTTTCTCACTATTACGCGGCTTGGTTATATAATACAAACCGAGAATCATATCCTGCGAAGGGACAGTGATAGGATTACCATTAGCCGGATCAAGAATATTGTGAGAACCGAGCATCAGCAGTTGTGCTTCCAAAATAGCCTCAAGGCTCAATGGCAAATGGACAGCCATCTGGTCACCATCAAAGTCAGCATTAAAACCAGCGCAAGCCAATGGGTGCAACTGAATGGCTTTTCCCTCTATCATACGGGGTTGGAAAGCCAAAATACCATGACGGTGCAACGTTGGAGCACGGTTGAGCAACACAGGGTGTCCCTGCATTACATACTCAAGTATGTCCCAGATAACAGGGTCTTTTCTGTCTATAATCTTCTTGGCTGATTTAACAGTCTTAACCAAACCGCGTTCTATCAATTTGCGGATAATGAAAGGTTTGTACAATTCGGCTGCCATATCTTTTGGAAGACCGCACTCATGCATTTTCAATTCTGGCCCTACCACAATAACCGAACGAGCCGAATAGTCCACACGTTTACCAAGCAAGTTCTGACGGAAACGCCCCTGCTTACCTTTAAGCGAATCACTGAGAGACTTGAGAGGACGATTGGCATCCGACTTGATAGCAGTCGTCTTGCGCGAATTGTCAAACAAACTATCCACAGCCTCTTGCAACATTCGTTTCTCATTGCGCAAAATAACATCCGGTGCCTTAATCTCTATTAGTCGTTTCAGACGATTATTACGAATAATGACACGTCTATAAAGGTCGTTCAAGTCTGATGTTGCAAAACGACCGCCATCCAACGGGATAAGAGGACGCAACTCAGGAGGTGTAACGGGAATAACCTGCAGAATCATCCATTCAGGACGGTTCCTATTCTTTGACGCACGGAAGGCCTCAACAATTTGCAAACGTTTGAGAGCCTCTTGTTTGCGTTGTTGAGAACCGTCTTTGGCAGCTGTATCTCGCAGAGAATAACTGAGTTCATCAAGATCTATCCGGCAAAGCAAATCATATACAGCCTCAGCTCCCATCTTTGCGATAAACTTCTGCGGGTCAGAATCTTCCAACTGGTCATTGTCCTCCGGAAGACGAGTAAGCAAATTCTCCAGATCCTCTTCCTCTAACAGCATATTGTCTTCTACCTCGCCGTCACCAATCTTTTGACCGGCCAAAGCACCTGCTTGAATTACAACAAATTTCTCATAGTAAATGATTGATTCCAATTTCTTAGTAGGGATACCCAGCAGAGCAGCCATCTTTGAAGGCAACGAACGTAAATACCAAATGTGAGCCACCGGTACTGCAAGACGTATATGTCCCATACGCTCACGACGCACTTTCTTTTCTGTCACCTCAACTCCGCAATGCTCACACACGATACCTTTATAGCGGATACGTTTATATTTACCACAATAGCATTCATAGTCCTTTGTCGGGCCAAAAATACGCTCGCAGAACAAACCGTCACGTTCCGGTTTGTATGAACGGTAATTTATGGTTTCAGGCTTCAGAATCTCGCCTGAAGAAAGGTTCATTATCTCATCGGGAGATGCTAAACCGATTGAGATCTTAGTGAAACCACTTCTTTTAATGTTATCTTGTTTATTATTGTAAGCCATAATCTTATTCTTTACGGTTGGACAATATATTGCTGACCGGGTTATTCCATAGTAATAGACAATGCCAGACCTTGCAGTTCATGCAGCAAAACGTTAAGTGATTCGGGCAATCCTGGAGTCGGCATCGGTTCGCCTTTCACTATTGCCTCATAGGTACGAGCCCGTCCGGTCACGTCATCTGACTTAACTGTCAATATCTCTTGCAGCACGTGAGCTGCTCCGTGAGCTTCCAATGCCCATACCTCCATCTCACCAAAACGTTGTCCACCGAACTGGGCTTTACCTCCTAACGGTTGCTGAGTAATCAAACTATACGGACCAATCGAACGAGCATGCATCTTATCATCAACCATGTGTCCTAACTTCATAAAGTAAGTCACACCAACTGTCGCCATCTGGTCAAACGGCTCACCTGTACCACCATCATACAACTGCGTCTTACCGGCACGAGGCAAACCTGCTTTGTCCGTCCATTCGTTCAAATCGTCAAGCGTGCAACCATCAAAAATCGGTGTCGCAAACTTTACGCCCAACTCTTTTCCCGCCCAACCAAGCACGGCTTCAAATATCTGACCGATATTCATTCGAGAAGGCACACCTAACGGATTGAGTACTATATCAACAGGCGTTCCATCGGCCAAGAACGGCATATCTTCAATACGAACAATTTTTGAAACAATACCCTTGTTACCATGACGACCTGCCATCTTGTCACCCACGCGTATCTTACGCATCTTGGCCAAATAAACTTTGGCTAATTTCAAAATACCATTGGGCAGTTCGTCTCCTACTGTAAGGTTAAAATTACGACGCTTGAGGTCTGCTTCAAGCTTCTTGACTTGCTCCAGATAATTGGTTATACAGCGCGAACATAATTCGTTCTTGCGTGCGTCAGTTGTCCAGCCTTCTTGCATAACCGTTGCATAATCAACCTGTCCAAGACGTTCTTTGGTGAATGTCTGACCCTTGGCAATGACCTCAGTTTGTAATATATCATATACGCCTTGAGATGTACGTCCCTTGAGAAGCGTGGACAATTTGCCAATCAGAATTTGACGCAGATTTTCAATTTTAGCATCAAGTTCCTGACGCATAGCTGCCAACTGTTCTTTCTCTTCGGCTTTCTCCTTGCGATCTTTCTGCTTACGTTCGTACAAACGCCGCTCTATTACCACTCCTTCCAACGATGGGGTTGCCTTCAAAGAAGCATCCTTCACATCACCTGCCTTATCTCCGAAAATAGCCTTAAGAAGTTTTTCTTCAGGAGTAGGATCGGATTCTCCTTTTGGTGTAATCTTACCTACTATTATATCTCCGGGCTTGATATGGGCACCTATTCGGATCATTCCGTTCTCATCAAGATCTTTGGTTGCCTCCTCACTTACATTAGGAATATCAGCAGTCAACTCTTCCATACCACGTTTAGTTTCACGAACCTCAAGAAAGTTCTCAACCACGTGAACGGAAGTAAACATATCTTCACGAACAATTCGCTCACTCAGTACGATAGCATCTTCATAATTGTATCCTTTCCAAGGTATATATGCTACCTTAAGGTTCTTTCCTAATGCCAACTCGCCGTTTTGAGTTGCAAAGCCCTCCGTCAGAATCTGACCATTGACAACCTTATCGCCCTTACGAACAATCGGACGAAGATCTATTGTGGTATTTTGATTTGTTTTCTGGAACTTCGGCAATTTGTACTCTTTTTCTGCCGACTCAAACGATACAAAATCTTCTTCTTCAGAGCGGTCGTAACGAATACGAATAGTATCAGCATCTACAAACGTTACTTCGCCTTCTCCTTCTGCCTCAATCTGAGTACGCGAGTCACGAATAAGCTGACCTTCAATACCGGTACCTACTATAGGTGCTTCCGGACGTAACAAAGGCACACCCTGACGCATCATGTTTGACCCCATCAAAGCGCGGTTAGCATCATCATGCTCCAAGAAAGGAATAAGTGCCGCCGCTATTGATGCTATCTGCGAAGGGGATACGTCCATTGCATCAATATTCTCCGGCTCAACAACAGGGAAATCCGCCTCATAACGAGCCTTAACTCTGTTATTGACGAACTTACCATTCTCGTCCAACTGAGCATTACCTTGTGCCACAGTCATATTCTCCTCATCCTCAGCTGTCAGGTACATTATATGATTATTGTCAAGATCTACAACACCTTCCTGTGCTTTACGGTATGGAGTCTCTATAAAACCAAGATTATTGACTTTGGCATAAATACATAACGAAGAAATCAATCCGATATTCGGACCTTCGGGTGTCTCGATTGGACACAAACGGCCATAGTGTGTATAGTGTACGTCACGTACCTCAAATCCAGCACGATCACGACTCAAACCACCGGGACCTAATGCTGACATACGACGCTTATGAGTAATCTCGGCCAATGGATTCTGCTGATCCATGAACTGGCTTAAGGCATTCGTGCCAAAATATGAATTAATAACAGATGATATAGCCTTGTTGTTAATCAAATCTGTCGGGGTGAACACCTCATTGTCACGGACGTTCATACGCTCACGTATTGTACGTCCCATACGTGCCAAGCCTATACCAAACTGGTTGTAAAGTTGTTCACCAACTGTACGTACACGGCGGTTGGACAAGTGGTCAATATCGTCCACATCGGCATTTGAGTTAATCAGTTCAACAAGGTATTGGATAATCTTGATTATATCTTCATTGGTAAGCGTACGCTTACTCATTGATATTTTCATATCTAACTTGCGATTGATACGATAACGTCCCACCTCTCCGAGGTCATAACGTTTGTCCGAAAAGAACAAATTCTGTATCATTTCGCGTGCTGTTGGTTCATCGGCAGGCTCTGCATTACGCAACTGACGATAAATATATAGAACCGCGTCCTTTTCCGAATGGGTCGGGTCTTTCTGCAAAGTATTGAATATGATGGAGTATTTGGCCTCTCCTGTTTCTTGCTTGTGAAGTAAAACAGTCTTCGTGCTGGTCTCTAAAATACGTTCCACCAATTCTTGTGTCAATTCCGTCTCACGCTCTATGATAATCTCATTACGTTCGATGGAAACGACCTCACCGGTGTCCTCATCTACAAAATCCTCTGCCCACGAATTCAGAACATTACCCGCCAAAGTCCTGCCTATCGAGGCCTCCAGATTCTCCCTTGTACACTTAACCTCTTCTGCTAATCCAAAGCAATCAAGAATGTCCTTATCCGATTCATAACCAATCGCACGCAACAATGTCGTTACAGGCAATTTCTTCTTACGATCGATATAAGCGTACATTACATTATTTATATCGGTAGCAAACTCTATCCACGAACCACGGAATGGAATGATACGGGCAGAATACAACTTCGTGCCATTCGAGTGCATAGAAGTACCGAAAAACACACCGGGAGAACGATGCAACTGACTTACTATCACACGTTCAGCACCATTGATAACAAAAGTCCCCTTAGGAGTCATATAAGGAATCATTCCCAAAAACACATCCTGAATGACCGTATCAAAGTCCTCATGATCCGGATCGGTGCAATAAAGCTTCAACTTGGCTTTTAAGGGTACTGAATATGTTATACCGCGCTTGAGACACTCCTCTATGCTGTAATTAGGATGGTCAATGTAATAATCAAGAAACTCAAGGACAAAATTGTTACGAGTGTCAGCTATCGGGAAATTCTCGCTGAACACGCGAAACAAACCTTCTTTACGTCGCTCCTCCGGAGTCGAATCTATCTGGAAAAACTCACGGAATGATTTTAACTGAATGTCCAAAAAGTCCGGATACGGGAACTGCTGCTGCATCGCCGAGAAATTGACTCTCTGGGTTGTGTGATTAGTTGCCATTTGTTTTTATCTTATTTAATCTTGAATAGCGTCTTAAAACCTCATTTTTAATCCGGTTAAGACTTTCCTCTTTTGAGAGAAAAAGGTTTAGATCTCGTCATACACGAGATCTAAACCACCACTTCGCTTCATACGAAACGGATTATTGCAGTTCTACTACTGCGCCTACTTCTTCGAGAGCCTTCTTCAGAGCCTCTGCCGTAGCCTTGTCAACACCCTCTTTAATCTTTGAAGGAGCTGCATCTACAAGATCTTTAGCCTCTTTCAGGCCAAGACCGGTTTGCTCTTTAACCGCCTTAACTACCTGAAGCTTCTGTGCGCCAGCTTCTTTGAGAACCACATCAAACGATGTCTTCTCTTCTACTGCTGCAGCTTCAGCTGCTACAGGAGCAGCTACTGCAACGGCTGCGGCTGCGGGTTCAATACCATACTCCTCTTTCAGTACTTGAGCGAGTTCGTTAACTTCCTTTACTGTAAGGTTTACTAATTGTTCAGCAATAGCTTTTACGTCTGCCATAACTTTATTTGTTTAAATTTGTTGTTTTTAATTTTGTTGGTGCAGTTCGACCCTCTGTCGAGTCGCATTCTGCGTTTGGATTGTTTTTTATGCCTCTGCTTTTTCACTCAAAGTTGTGAGAACTCCGTGAATCGTTGTGCCACCTGACTGAAGAGCACTGATAACGTTCTTGGCGGGTGATTGCAACAGAGCAATAACGTCAGCGATAAGTTCGTTCTTTGACTTGATGGTTGACAGCACGTCAAGGTTCTCTGCACCCATATAGACTGTCTCCTCTACATAGGCGGCCTTCAATTGGGGCTTAACGTCCTGTTTGCCTTTCTCTTTTTTCATTATCTCTTTGATGAGCTTGGCGGGAGCATTACCCGTGTTGCTCAACATAAGAGCCGTATTTCCCTTCAAAGCATCGAACATCTGAGCGTCAATTCCTCTCTTTTCAAGGGCTTTCTTCAGAAGGGTGTTCTTCGCAACTATAAGTTTGATGTCATTCTTGAAGCACTCACGGCGAAGATTACTCGTCTGTTCGGCGTTCAATCCTTCAATGTTTGTCAGATAGAAATGTGAGTACTCACCTAATGTCGCCTGCAGTTGCTCAATGATTATACCTTTATCTTCCTTTTTCATAGTAGTGACTGCTTTAATTATTCGATAGTTTTAGGATCAATCTTTATACCTTTGCTCATGGTACTTGACAAATAAATGCTTTTGATATAAGTACCTTTGCTTGCAGCAGGTTTGAGTTTGATGATAGTCTGAATAAACTCATTGGCATTCTGCATAATAGCCTCCGGTGTGAAGCTTACTTTACCTATTGAGGTATGCACAATACCGAACTTGTCAACCTTAAAGTCTATCTTACCCTGCTTAACTTCCTTAACGGCTTTTGCCACATCGGGAGTCACGGTACCGCTTTTAGGGTTAGGCATCAACCCGCGAGGACCAAGTATACGTCCTAACGCACCTATCTTACCCATATACTGCGGTTGGGTAATCATAACGTCAAAGTCGATCCAACCGCCCTTGATCTTCTCAACATACTCGTCCAAACCGATATAGTCTGCACCTGCCTCTTTGGCGGCGGCTTCCTGGTCAGGACCTACCAATGCCAACACGCGGGTCACCTTACCTGTTCCGTTGGGAAGAGATACGACACCACGTACCATCTGGTTAGCTTTACGGGGATCAACACCAAGACGAACATCGATATCTACGCTGGCATCAAACTTCGTATGAGTAATCTCCTTTACTAATGCCGCAGCCTCGGCTACAGAATAGAGCTTGCCTGCCTCAATCTTCTCAGCAGCCAGCTTTTGATTTTTTGTCAATTTTGCCATACTTGTGAGAATTTTGATTATTTAACAGTAATACCCATACTGCGAGCAGTACCTTTGACCATCTTTTCAGCACTCTCTACCGTGAAACAGTTGAGATCTGCCATCTTGTCCTGAGCAATCTGTTTGCACTGCTCTTCGGTTATCGAACCTACCTTCTTACGGTTTGGTTCTGACGAACCGCCTTTCAACTTGGCTGCTTCTATCAACTGAACTGCTACAGGAGGAGTCTTAACGATGAAATCAAACGACTTGTCCGAATAAACAGTAATAACCACGGGCAACACTTTACCCGCCTTCTCTTGAGTTCGTGCATTGAACTGCTTGCAGAACTCCATGATGTTCACACCCTTCGAACCCAAAGCAGGTCCTACCGGTGGTGCAGGATTGGCAGCTCCACCTTTAATCTGGAGTTTAATGAATCCTGAAATCTCTTTTGCCATTTTGTTAATAGTTTTTGCAATGATAACGACTCTGTATTACCAAAATCTCTTGCGGTTAATATTTTAAACTATTGAGTAGTTCGTGCGACCCGTAACAAAGTCTCCTACTCTCTATCTACTTGTGAAAAACTGAGTTCAAGCGGAGTCTGACGATCGAAGATTGTCACTACTACACGCATCTTGTGCTTCTCTTGCATTACCTCTTGGACTACACCGCTAAAGCCTTTGAACGGACCTTCTACCACTTTCACTTTCTCGCCGACTACATACGTCTCGTCAAGCAATAAGTTCAGTTCCGTCTCATCAACTTCACCTACCATTCTGTTAATCTCCGCTTGGGACACAGGTGCAGGCTTATTGTCGTTACGACCATCGCTCAAGTAACCCAAAACATTAGGTATATTACGCAAAAGATACTGACTCTCTGAAGTCAAGTTACATTCTACAAGAACGTAACCCGGCAATTTATTGCGCTCCTTTATCGCACGCTTGCCGTTACGATCCGTAGTAACCACCTTCTCCATAGGAACCAATACCTGAGATACATACTCCTTGAACAACGACGATGTCTGCAAGGCTCCCTCTATATATTCGCGAACCTTGTTCTCCTTGCCGCTTATCACACGAAGCACATACCATTTGTAAACATTTTCAGCCATAACTAAACTCTGTAATTATAGTTGGTTCATCTTGTATAACAACCTTATTCACTCGTTTAGAACAGACCGTAAATCAACGTCATTATGTGCTCAAAGCACCAGTCCATCAGCCATACGATGAGTGCTAAAATAACGGAAGCGACTAACACTAACACCGAACTTTGCCCTAACTCCTTACGGGTAGGCCAACTGACCTTGTTGACCATTTCATTGTACGATTCCTTTACGCTTTCTACCAGTTTCATATCCGTAGATTTTTTCTTTAAAATTCTCTTTCATTTATCTTACACACGTAGACACTCCAAACTTGGCATCAACTCTCGCCTTTTCTTTGTCAATAACCCTTTATTGCAGATTATCAACACTATTCAAGACGGTTTGACGTCAAATGGAAGCTATGTCTGTAACAAGCACGGAAGGCAGGAATCGAACCCACATTGACGGTTTTGGAGACCGCTCTCCTACCATTGGAGGACTGCCGTCCATAATATCTTCGGACACAAAGCCCGAAGATATTACTTTATTGAATTAGTCAAGTATCTTTGTGATTTGACCTGAACCTACGGTACGACCACCTTCACGGATAGCGAAACGCAGACCTTCCGAGCAAGCAACGGGGTAAATCAACTTAACCTGAATCTCAAGGTTGTCACCGGGCATAACCATCTCGGTTCCTTCGGGAAGAGTGATCTCACCGGTAACGTCCATCGTACGGATGTAGAACTGGGGACGATAGTGGTTGTGGAACGGAGTATGACGACCGCCTTCTTCTTTCTTCAGGATATATACGGAAGCCTTGAACTCTTCGTGAGGTTTAACGCAACCCGGGTGGGTAATAACCATACCGCGTTTAACTTCGTCCTTGTCGATACCACGAAGCAGCAGACCTACGTTATCACCAGCCTCACCTTGATCCAACAGTTTACGGAACATCTCAACGCCGGTTACGACGCTCTTCTTGCCGTCCGCACCGAGACCTTCAATCTGAACCTCGTCACCAACTTTGATGACACCCGTCTCAATACGACCGGTAGCAACCGTACCACGACCAGTGATTGAGAACACATCCTCAACAGGCATCAAGAAAGGTTTGTCAATTGCACGAGGAGGAAGTTCAATCCAGTTGTCAACCGCATCCATAAGTTCCATAACCTTGTCTTCCCACTCAGGCACACCATTCAATGCACCAAGGGCAGAACCACGGATAACGGGAGTGTTGTCACCATCAAACTCATAGAAACTCAACAACTCGCGCATCTCCATTTCAACGAGGTCAAGCATTTCAGGATCGTCCACCATATCGCACTTGTTCATAAATACGACAAGACGTGGAACGTTCACTTGGCGAGCCAGCAGGATGTGTTCACGAGTCTGAGGCATAGGACCGTCAGTTGCAGCCACTACGATAATTGCGCCGTCCATTTGGGCAGCACCTGTTACCATGTTCTTCACATAGTCGGCGTGACCCGGGCAGTCCACATGCGCGTAGTGACGATTAGCCGTCTGGTACTCTACGTGGGCAGTGTTAATGGTAATACCACGCTCTTTCTCCTCAGGAGCGTTGTCAATAGAATCGAATGAACGCACCTCACTCAAGCCCTTCTTTGCCAATACTTGGGTAATAGCTGCGGTCAAAGTCGTTTTACCGTGATCTACGTGACCGATGGTACCGATGTTAACGTGCGGTTTCGAACGGTCAAATTTCTCTTTTGCCATAATTGTACAATTTAGTTTTTATTAACGTTAATAAACTCTTGTTATTTTCACCTTTGATAACCATAAGAATATTCGGCTGCATCTCGCCGCATCCTTATGGTTTTGACTCTTACCTATGGAGCTGCTTCTGAGAGTTGAACTCAGGACCTCATCCTTACCAAGGATGCGCTCTACCACTGAGCTAAAGCAGCATTTAACTATTATAACCTAACCTTTGGAGCGGAAAACGGGACTCAAACCCGCGACCCCCAGCTTGGAAGGCTAGTGCTCTATCGACTGAGCTATTTCCGCAAATAACCATTCTCATTCATTTTCCAAACCCCGCCATTCACTATTCCCCTTAACATCATCTTTGCACCCGTCACATTACCACCTCTCTCGACACCGAACTAAAACAAACATCGCGAAAGACTTGAACATGCCGAGCTTCGTAGCAAACTGCACTCGGCTCTCACAAGGCTTCCGCTTGGCATAGTTTCTCTTTGTGCAATATGTGGGTGCGGATGGATTCGAACCACCGAAGTCGAGAGACAGCAGATTTACAGTCTGCCCCATTTGGCCACTCTGGAACACACCCTCATTTCTATTCTTTCAATGTTCACTTGTTTCCCATATTCCAACCCCGCTTGCCCTACCCATTCAATCCCCCACTTTCAATTCCTTGTTTCTTGTCTCAAAGAGCCTCTAGTCGGACTCGAACCAACGACCGCTGGATTACAAATCTAGTGCTCTACCAACTGAGCTATAGAGGCGTTATCACCACTTCAACCATGAGTCCATAACGCACTCTTAAGTCGAAATCGGCTGCAAAGGTACGGCGTTTTTTTATTCTGACAAAACTTTTTATAAAAAAAATGCATTTTTCTTGCTTTTTACTCTTTTTTTATAGTTTCCATTTAGAAACGCAATTTTACCATAGAGAATTATAATCGGTATAAATCCCTGTTTCGGTACCCTCAACAGGGATTTATACCGATTGCGCCCAAGCGAAGCCCCCTAGACTGCTCCGACAGC
>JAIKXR010000140.1 GCA_024683975.1 Paludibacteraceae bacterium | reverse complement strand
TACAAAGGCATAACCAATGATTCACTCGGCAAAGGTAATACTTTTATTTTTTTTCTCCATCATTGTGTCCACTTTTTATGGGGCAACAGGTCAGTTGCTTGCACGAGACCGATTTAACAATATGCACAAAAACATCCGCGCCAAGAATACTGTCTGTTTCGGTCAGCTGCGACAATGGAAAGTCAAATGTCACATTGTTCAGTATTCCACCGTAATCAATGGAAACCAATTGCTCGTCCTCTATGTGATACAGCAAATTGGCATTGTTGTATGTGCGATCCTCATTGGCAACCCAAAAATCAAAAAGAGCTATTTTGAGCAACTGGTACAAGGTGTCCGCATTTGCAACAACCTGTCGGAAAGAGGTCGGCGTAATATCAATAACGCCATCTATTTTCCTAAACCCGATTGCGGGAGCCGAGGAATTATGGGAAGCCATTATGGATGCCCAATGTACGGGCATGATTTGTACCAAAGCAAATGGCGGAGTGCTGATTTTCCATGCTTCTGCAAATATCGCTCCCATAAATTCGCAAGCCAATTTATAGGAAATAGTCGCATTCGGACGCACATATTTGCATATATATTGCTGCGTGTCCGAACACAAAACCAACACCGGCAAATCGCCTGTGTTGTATTGCTTGGATATCTCTTGAATACTATGCAAGTGCTGTATCTCCATCGGCTTTGTGACTTCGGGATTCTATATAACAAAGTTGTTATCTCTTTGTTTGAGCCGCACGCGGGACGAGTGCGTACCCTCAAAGGACGCTGCAAAGGTACTGCTATTTTATTGAGATATGCAAGAAAAAGAACAAGAAAGTGCCAAACATCGACCTTATGCAAGTTTAGGAAAGGAGTCAACCTTTTCAGGTTCAGTCAGTGCTTCATTCGGTGAGACTACTGTTTAGTCAAAGGTTAAGTCACCTGCAACAAAAGTCTATCCTTACAGTATCCCTATAGTATCCGTATAGTGTTTCACATATAAAACATCAGCGCACTCTCGAATGAAAGTGCGCTGATGTTATGTCGCGGCTGAGAGCCGCTTCTATCTTCTTTTATTGTGTGCCGGGGATTACATCATCCCTCCCATGCCGCCTTGGGGCATGGCGGGAGCGGGAGTCTCCTCCTTGATGTCGGTGATGACGCACTCGGTGGTCAGGAACATACCGGCTATCGAAGCGGCGTTCTCCAATGCCACGCGGGTCACTTTGGCGGGATCTACCACACCGGCAGCCATCAGGTTCTCAAACACATCCTTGCGGGCGTTGTAACCGTAGTCGCCCTTGCCCTGGCGAACCTTGTCAACCACCACCGCGCCTTCCTTGCCGGCGTTGGCGACAATCTGACGCAGAGGCTCTTCGATGGCACGGCATACGATGTCGATACCCGTCTGCTCGTCCTCGTTGTCACCCTTCACGTCTGCCAGTGCCTGCTGTGCGCGGATGTAAGCCACACCGCCGCCCGGAACGATACCTTCCTCGATGGCTGCACGGGTTGCACTGAGAGCGTCGTCCACGCGGTCTTTCTTCTCCTTCATCTCCACTTCGGAAGCCGCGCCGACATTGAGTTGTGCCACGCCGCCTGCCAGTTTGGCAAGACGCTCCTGCAGTTTCTCCTTGTCGTATGAGGACTTGGTGGCGGCAATCTGCGCCTTTATCTGGTTGACGCGGGCTGCGATAGCCTCTTTGTCGCCTGCGCCGTTCACGATGGTGGTGTTGTCCTTGCTGACGGTGATGTTCTCAGCTGTTCCGAGCATGTCGAGGGTGGCGTTCTCCAGTTTGATGCCCTTCTCCTCGCTGATGACGGTGCCGCCTGTCAGGATGGCGATGTCCTCCAGCATCTCTTTGCGGCGATCGCCGAAGCCCGGAGCCTTGACGGCGCATATCTTCAGCTGTGCGCGCAGACGGTTCACAACGAGGGTGGTCAGAGCCTCTGAATCAACATCCTCCGCGATGATGAGCAGCGGACGGCCGGACTGTACGGCGGGTTCGAGAACAGGAAGCAGTTCCTTGAGATTGGATATTTTTTTGTCGTGGATAAGCACGTAGGGCTTGTCCATTTCCACTTCCATCGTCTCGGTGTTCGTCACGAAATAGGGGCTGATATAGCCGCGGTCGAACTGCATGCCTTGTACCACGTCAATGGTGGTGTCCATACCCTTGGCTTCGCCGATGGTGATAACGCCGTCCTTGCTGACTTTGCGCATGGCGTCAGCGATGAGTTTGCCTATCTCGGCGTCGTTGTTGGCGGAGATGGTGGCAACCTGCTCGATCTTGTTGAAGTCGTTGCCCACCTGTTCGCTCTGGCTCTTGATGTTAGCCACCACGGCTGCCACGGCTTTGTCGATACCGCGTTTCAAGTCCATCGGATTGGCACCGGCTGCCACGTTCTTCATGCCCACATTGGCGATAGCCTGTGCGAGAACGGTGGCGGTGGTGGTGCCGTCACCCGCCTGGTCGCCGGTCTTGGAGGCAACCTCTTTTACCAACTGCGCTCCGAGGTTCTCTGCAGCGTCTTTGAGCTCGATCTCCTTGGCTACGGTAACGCCGTCCTTGGTGATTTGCGGGGCACCGTATTTCTTGTCAATGACCACATTGCGTCCTTTTGGGCCGAGGGTTACTTTTACTGCGTTGGCCAGTTGGTCCACACCGCGTTTCAAAGCCTCACGGGCTTCTACATTATATGAAATTTCTTTTGCCATAGTTGTAAGTGAATGTTGGTTAGTTAATGTTGGTTATTTACTCAATCACTGCCAAAACGTCTGACTGGCGCATGATGAGCAGTTTCTCGCCGTCGAGTTCGACTTCTGTGCCAGCGTACTTGCCGTAGAGAACGGTGTCGCCTGCCTTGAGCACCATCTCTTCGTCCTTGGTGCCTTTGCCGGTTGCCAGTACTTCGCCTTTCAGCGGTTTCTCTTTAGCGTTGTCGGGGATGATGATTCCCGCTTTGGTGGTTGTCTCGGCAGCCACAGGGCGTACAATCACGCGGTCTGCCAATGGTTTGATGTTTGTCATAATGGTATGTTTTTAGTTGGTTTGACTATGTTTTCGCACCTTTCCGTTACTTTGCTTACAAATACCGTGCCATCCTGCCAACCGTCTGACAAGCCCGCCCAAGAAAAGACCGTGGCACTGCCATTTTGGCAGCACCACGGCGGCATTGTTGTCTCTTCAACAGAGGTTACGCGAGCATTGTGAGCAGGATGCCTGCCGCGACTGCCGAACCGATCACGCCTGCCACATTGGGTCCCATAGCGTGCATCAGCAGGAAATTGCTCGGGTCGGCCTTCGCACCCTCCATCTGACTGACGCGTGCTGCCATAGGTACGGCACTCACACCGGCTGAACCAATCAGCGGGTTGATCTTCTCTTTTGAGAAGACGTTCATAAGTTTGGCAAGCAGTACGCCGCCCATCGTGCCGAAGCAGAAAGCGATGATACCCATAAGCAGGATACCGAGGGTCTTCCAAGTAAGGAACGTGCCGGCAGTAGCTGTAGCGCCAACGGTCAGCCCGAGGAAGATAACCACGATGTTCATCAGTTCGTTCTGTGCTGTCTTGGCAAGACGATCCACCACGCCGCACTCTTTCATCAGGTTACCGAGCATAAGGCAGCCGATAAGCGGAGCTGCATCGGGCAGTACGAGAGCCACGATAGTGGTGATAACAACGGGGAAGACAATCTTCTCGGTCTTGCTGACCGCACGGAGCTGCTTCATCTTGATCTTGCGCTCCTTCTCGGTGGTGAGCATACGCATGATGGGCGGCTGGATCACCGGCACGAGCGCCATATACGAGTACGCCGCGATGGCGATAGGACCAAGCAGGTGGGGGGCCAGTTTGCTGGTTAGGAAGATACTGGTGGGGCCGTCCGCACCGCCGATGATACCGATGGAGCCGGCCTCTTGAGGTGTGAACCCGAGCGCGTTGGCTCCGAGGAAGGCGATAAAGATGCCCACCTGCGCCGCCGCGCCGAGGATGAACGACTTGGGGTTGGCAATCAGCGGCCCGAAGTCGGTCATCGCTCCCACGCCGATAAAGATAAGGCACGGATAAACGCCCGCCTTGACACCTATATAAAGGATGTCAAGCAGTCCGCCGTGCTTAAGAATGGTGCCGTAGGAGTGGTATGCGGGGTTTGCCGAACCGTCCGCGAGTACGGGCTGCAGGAATGCGTCCCACAGTTCGTTGTGGAACATCCCCGCTCCGGGAAGGTTGGTCAGGAGCATACCGAACGCTATCGGCAGGAGCAGCAGCGGTTCGTACTGCTTCTTGATAGCGAGGTACAACAGGAAGAACGAGACCGCCAGCATGACAGCCTGCTGCCACGTGAGGTTCATAAATCCCATTGTCGTGAAAAATTCAAGGATGTTGTTCATGTTTCTGCCATGTCAATTATGCCGGTCGCGCCGACAGTGCGACTTTATCCGAGAACAACGAGCAGGTCGTCCTGCATAACGTTCTGTCCGGGCTGTACGGCCACCTGCTTGACGGTACCGTCACATTCGGCGGCGACGGTGTTCTCCATCTTCATGCTTTCGAGTGTGAGGAGTGTGTCGCCTTTCTTGACAGCCTGTCCTACGCTTACCAGCACTTTGATGATGCTGCCGGGCAGGGGACTCTTGACCTGCATACCGTTGCCTGCGGGGGCTGCCGCTTTGGCGGCGGGAGCGGCGGCAGATGCTTTCGGAGCGGCGGCTGTCGCTTTCTTGGCGTTGGCGGGCAACTCTACGTCGTATTTCTTGCCATTGACGGTAACTTCAGCCTTACCGCCTTCTTTTTCTTCAACGGTGGTCTTGTATTCCTGTCCGTTGATTTTGAATGAAAACTCTTTCATATTGTCTGTTGGTTAAATAGTTTTGTTGTTGGTGTCCCCCGATTCCTCTTACCGGTCGAGGTTGTTGATTCCGAAGGTGTGTTCGTTCCATGTGGAGTGATGCGGGTGGAGCGTCAGCCTGGGCGCGTCGATGTCGTGAAGACCGTAGAAGAGGTGGAGCGCGTAGGCGACGGCGACGAGGTCGTCAGGGGTCTGCGCTGCCGCTTTCTCCTCTTTGACAACGGCGACGGGAGCGGCAGCCTTGCCGTTTCCTCCGGCTTTCGCTTCAATCCACTGCATCAATGCCCCCTGTCCCTTCATCACGAAGACGAAGAGGCAGAGGAGTACGAGTACGATACCGAATCCCAATCCGGTGACCAGCCATGTGCCGGCTGTTACTGCAAGAAATAGCATATTACAGAGGGATATTGGAGTGTTTCTTGAGCGGGTTGGTCAGACGCTTGGTCTGGAGTTTCTCGAAGGCGTTGATGATGCGCACGCGGGTGTTGCGGGGCTCGATCACGTCATCGATGTAGCCGCGGTTGGCAGCCTGGTAGGGGCTGGCGAACAGGTCTTTGTATTCGGCCTCTTTCTCGGCGATGAACTTCTTCTTCTCTTCGGGGTCCTCGATGGCCTTGATGGCTTTCGCCTGCAGCACGCCTACCGCGCCGGACGCGCCCATGACGGCTATCTCGGCATTGGGCCATGCGTAGCATACGTCGCCGCGCAGTTGCTTGCAGCTCATCACGATATGGCTGCCGCCGTACGACTTGCGGACCGTGACGGTCACCTTGGGAACGGTGGCTTCGCCGTATGCGAACATCAGCTTGGCTCCGTGGTCAATGATGCCGGCGTATTCCTGTCCCGTGCCGCAGAGGAAGCCGGGAACATCCACGAGGGTGAGGATCTGGATGTTGAACGCGTCGCAGAAGCGCACGAAGCGCGCGGCTTTGCGGCTTGCGTCGCAGTCAAGCACGCCTGCGAGCCATCCGGGCTGGTTGGCTATGATACCCGTCGAACGGCCGTTGAAGCGGGCGAAACCGCAGATGACGTTCTTGGCGTAGTCCTTGTGGACCTCCATAAAGTCGCCGTTGTCCACGATGAGGTTGATAATCGCCTTCATGTCATAGGGCTTGTTGGGGTCGTCGGGTACGATGTTGTTCAGTTCGTCCTCCACGCGTGTCGGGTCGTCGGTGCATTCAACGAGCGGTGCCTCCTCCATATTGTTCTGCGGGATGAAGCTGACCAGACGGCGGACTTCCTGCAGGGCTTCCTCTTCGGTAGCCGCCACGAAGTGGGTCACGCCCGACTTGGTGGCGTGAACGCGCGCGCCGCCGAGCTGCTCGACGGTCACGTCCTCGCCTGTCACGCTCTTCACCACCTTCGGACCGGTGATGAACATATAGGAGTTCTGTTCGGTCATCATAATGAAATCGGTCAGCGCGGGGCTGTAAACGGCGCCGCCGGCGCAGGGGCCGAAGATGACGCTGATCTGAGGTACTACGCCCGAAGCAAGGATGTTGCGCTCGAAGATTTCGGCGTATCCTGCCAGCGCGCATGCGCCTTCCTGGATGCGTGCGCCGCCCGAGTCGTTCAGACCGATGATGGGCGCGCCCAGTTTCATAGCCTGGTCCATCACGTTGCAGATCTTCAGGGCCATCGTCTCGCTCAGCGAGCCGCCGATGACGGTGGCGTCCTGCGCGAAGACGAACACGAGGCGGCCGTCAATAGTGCCGCTGCCGCATGCCACACCGTCGCCGAGGAACACTTTCTTCTCCATTCCGAAGTCGTGGCAGCGGTGGGTGAGGAACATGTTCACTTCTTCAAACGAGCCTTCGTCCAGAAGCATATTGATACGTTCGCGGCAGGTGTAGCACCCTTTGGCGTGGTGTTTCTCTATTGCTGCTTCGCCGCCGCCTGCCATGGCTTTCTCGCGGCTGTCTATCAGCTTTTGCAATTTTTCATTATTCATTGCAGTCTGTATTTTTTAGTTTTTCCCCTTGGTTATTTGTGTTATTTTGATTTTTTAACTGGCAGATTTGGTTTTTTTGCGAGGGAGTTATGTGGTGCATAACGACCGAGCGGAAAAGCCGAAGATGCCGTTAAAAAACAAAATCACTTCGGTTGTTCGCACAGTTCGGTCAATACCCCCTTCGTGCTCTTCGGGTGCAGGAAGGCGATCATCAGGTTCTCCGCGCCTTTGCGGGGGGCTTTGTCAATGAGCTGGATGCCTGCGGCTTCCGCTTCCTTGAGAGCCTCTTCCACGCTGTTGACGTTGAAAGCCACGTGGTGGACGCCTCCGCGGCCGCCGTTCTTCTCGATGAACTTGGCGATGGTCGATTCGGGGCTGGTGGGTTCGAGCAACTCGATTTTCACTTCACCGACCTTGAAGAAGGCGGTCTTCACCTTCTGGTCCGCCACTTCCTCGATGGAGTAGCATTTGCTGCCGGTTAAGAACTCGAAGAAGGGCATAGCCTCTTCCAGACTGGGAACTGCAATCCCAAGATGCTCAATGTGAGTAGGTTTCATAATAACTTGTTTTTTTGTTGTTTTTGTATGTCAGTTTATCTTTATATAACTAATTACCCCCTGTTTATAATTACCCCCTGTTTATAAATTATAAAATTTGCGTCTTTTCGTGACTGATTAAAATCACTTATCCCTGTGTAAACAGCCAAAATCCGCCGCAAAGTTACTGCAACTTTTCAAATAAGACAAAAGTTTTTTACTTTTTTGTTTTAAAACCTTATATCCCGCTTGTGCAGCTCAGTTATTTTAATTTCGCCAAAGGTTTAATATTGTTGCATATGCATCACGATTTTTGGCGAAATTCATATTAAGAGTTAAAAAAATGCATTTAAAAAAGGAAAAATACAGAAAAATTACTAAAAAATTGGCAGATTGATAATTTTACTTTACTTTTGCGCGCTTAATGGCAATTTGTCTGAAAATAATGCACCTTCCTATAAGAACAATGATAAGAGTCAATTTTTCTAAAATTTTCTATACAATATATCATCGGTTGTTATTGCCGATATGTGTGGTTTGCCTGTGGATTATAGCAGTAATACCAGTCTGTTCGCAAGAATTGGATAGACTCCCTAATACCACCGAAGATACCCGTTTTTTTGCAGTTTTGCCACGTATAATCGGTGCGCGACCAAGTGATGTGACGTTACAAGTTACAGTCGTTGTAACTGCGAAAGAACAGGTGACTGCCGTTTTGAAGAATATGGCGGGCAGTTTTGCCGGACGAATCAGAATACCTGAAGGTGGCGGATATAGGGAATTAACATTACCTAACAACATGGCATATCTTTATGAAGATGATGCTGTGTCTGCACGTGGTTTTGAAATAAGTTCTGAAGATGGTAAAACTCCTTTTTCTTGCTTTGTCTTTGTGCAATCCGGAGTCTTAGGTAATTCAGCTCGTGATGCGGCATTAGTAATCCCTTACAAATCTTTAGGACGAGAATATTTGGTGCAAACTTTCCCTAATGATGGTAAAAGTACCGAAATCGCAATTGTTTCCACGCAGCGTAATACCACGATTGTTATTATTCCCAGCACCGAGACATCATCAGGGGTACCCGCACGCACACCAATGGTTAGAAGATTGCCGGAATCTCGTAGTATAATGATTTCCAGCAAACAGAAAGTGAAAGACTCCAGTGACACGCTTGACCTTTCTGGCTCTATCATCTGTGCCGACAAGCCTATTGCGGTTTTTGAGGCTAATGAGGCTGTGAACATTCCTAATGGTGAATCTTATTCCAATGACTTCGCGTTTGAACAATTACCTCCAATCAATTCGTTAGGTAACAAGTTTTTATTCTCGCGTCCATCTGAACATATAAAGAATTTGGAATGTTGCGTTACCGCATTGTATGATAATACGGTTGTTACCGAAAAACGATATAGCGAAGAGTCGGGTAAGGTTTCGACTGTTACAACCACTTTGTCTGCATTGCAGTCCCTTGCCAAACGTCCTGTATTGACTGACAAAATCAACAACATAGTTATTGAAACATCTCAACCGGCATTATGTTATGCTTATATGCCGAGTTCCTCATATAATAGCGAAGACGTGTTTGATTCTAGTGATAACTTGATAGCCACATACACTTGGGGTGACCCTGCCAATGCGATGGTTGTTCCATGGGATCACCAAGTCAATGATATTACCTTCTTTACGCGCAAGTTGGAAACTAAAGCAGATGATGAACTGCAGTGCCACTACGTGATGGTAAACGTACCTAAAAGCGATGTAGGCTTGCTCCAATTGGATGGAACACCTGTCAATAGCAGTCTGTTCAAACCATACGGTGGCGACCCTAACATGATGTATGCCCATTTGCCTTTGATTGAATATGATAAAAAAATGCACCAACTGACTACCACCGGTGCCGGATTCACCGGTTACGTCTATGGTATGTCGCAATCAGGTACCGGCTATATGTACACGCTCGGCTATCGTCTTGACCTTTTGAGGGACTCTCTCTATATAACTGACACCGAAAATTATATGAGTATCATGTCATACGATTTAGAACGTATGAAGTATGGCTGGTATCAGCGCCAGTTTGACGATTTCCCGCTCGAAAATCAACGTAGAGATACTGCTGTCATCTGCGATAATTCCACTCTCAACTTTGCGGTTGATATAGATCATACGTTCGATAGCGTCATCTGGCAGGTGGATAAACTTAACAAGGGTAAACTTGAAAAAACAGTTATCAGAGAGGACTTCCCGTTCGCCAATTTCCACAAGTGGAGTCATAAGTTTATTGTTGATGAAGACAAACATTTAGAGGCTTCCAAACGTGACCGTTCCACTATTTATCAGGTGCATGCCATCATGCACCATCCGTGTACTGTTTGTCCCGAAGATTTTCCTATCTACGACACACTCACTACCATTGTTCGTGTCTATCGGTCATACGATGATACCATCCCGCGTGTCATCTGCGATGGTGAATCAACTGATTTCTTCTCCGATAAGTCATACGTAGCGGTGCCTCAATATAGCGAATTGGGACTTCCCAAGGAAAGAAAGACAACGACTTTCATAGGTGACGCGTCTGTCAAAGGCGAGGTTAAAGTAGATGACCAAACCTATCGCTTAGGACTCGGCAAACACTACTTCAAGCGTAAGTACGTTACCGCTTTTGGTTGTGACTCTACCGTCACTTTTGCAGTTTTCGTCTGCAATATCCCGCCTGCTGTCACCTTGCCGGACAGAGTACTCACTCATGAGAACCCTACAATTAGTTTTAATGATGGGGATAATACATTCTTTAATGGTAAAAAGATAAGTAAACCCGGTATCTACACCGACCATTTGAAGTCGCGTGGGTGTAATTGCGGTGATATAGTTGATCCTGATTTTCAAGGTTGTGACAGTACCGTCATCCTACGCGTCCACCTGCGTGATACTTTAATACAAAGTTTCTGCGACCGAACTTCCAATCCCGAATTATATGGAGTTGACTGGAAGGATTTTGTATGGACAGGACATACCAAGACCAATCCGGACGTTGCAGACCAAGTCGCAGTTGGAGAAACGAAACGTTTCTACGATTGCTATACCACCAATGATGGTCTGGACAGTTGTTACACGCTTATTCTCACCCACGAACCTACCACTGTTAAAGAATTTGAGGAAACTATACCTAATGGTTTCTCATACTCATGGGAGTACAGCGACGGAGAAATAACCCGCACGATGGAAATTGATCCAGGATTCAGTGAAACCAAGACTTTTAATGCCCGCATCAATTACGAAAACGGATGCCCGATGCTCTTCCACCTCACACTGACTTGGAAGGAGACTGACACGGATATCAAAGAGAAGACCGTCTGCGAAAATGACACCATTATGTATCGGGGCAAGATTTTTGCCGGTTCCAAATGGAGAGACAAATACCCTAATGCCACCTTCGTTCCTTTTGCTGAAAGAGGACTCGGCAGAACACAAATAAAAGTGGAAACGGTAGATACCGAATCTGCCACAGTCGAATATTGGATAGGTCTGACTGTCAATCCCGTTTATGAAGCCCACGATGTTCTTTATCTCTGTGACAACGAAGTAATTGAATACAACGGTGAATTTTTCGCCGGAAGCAAAGCAGTGACCGCTCTGCCCATCACTATGCGTCTTAACCAGCCCGTGACGGAATACACTCGTAACATTGGCTCCAAATTAGGTTGTGACAGTGTATGTTATGCTGTATTCAATATGAGTGAAACTTACAATTTTGTACAGTATGACACCATTTGTAGCAATGACCAGGACTACGTTTGGACTGACCACTCTGACAAAGGTCACACTCTTTATGACACATCCACCGGTCAACGCATCAATTTCGGATATGGCGAGCTATGGAACAAAGATACTCCCGGAACAACTTTCGTTATTGCTGACAGTCTCCATACGGCCAACTGTGCCAACTGTCGCAAGCATTGGTGTGATAGTGTTTATGTTCTCAACCTTACCGTACTTCCTTCGTACCTGATATATGATGATATCGATTTGTCGGAAGAAGATGTTTTCCAATGTGGGGATATAACTTATGGCGGTCCTAAAGCTACACAACCTTACGACCAAGTAATTGACCATGACCAGGTACTGACGTGCAACTACACTCTCCGCACAGGTACGCACGAGTGTGATAGCATAATGGTGCATAATATCCGCTTCGGTAACGTTTTTCGTGACACAACCTACGTCTTTGTGGGTGGCGGTGAAGAATATACTTGGCATCGCACAATGAGCGATGGTACTGACAAGGCCGTTTGTACGCTCACAGCTGAAGGTGGCAAGACGCTTTACTGCTACGATATCTATAAGACAGTTCTCAATTTCGACTCTATCTATGTATTGGCTTTGGTAGGCGCACCGTCATATAGCTTCCAAGAAACAGACACAGTCTGCCAAGCAGACGGTACATATGACTGGACAGGTCATATGGGGGCGGACAATAACCTTCGTATCAATGGTTTGCCAATCAAAGAGATTTCGCTGCGCGAATCGGGATTGCTGACCGTAACTGACAGATTGGTTTCAATAGTAACACATAAAGACCCCCATGGTGGTGTTCCTACTACTACTTATGCGGATAGTATCTATACGCTCAAACTTTATGTGGCTCCAACTTACAATGACTATTTCAACCGCAAAACGGTTGTGGCTGATGACACTCTCTGCTCCAACGATACATATATATGGGAGCGTACATTGTATGTCGGTGCTGACTACGATGAGACGGTCTATCCTATTGATGCCACATCGCCTTATTACGATGATATAGTTCGCCTTGCTCCAAGCGATATGGATGCTGATGGTTTCTACAACCAAGTTATTCCGATGACTACTGTTCTGAATTGTGACTCTGTTCTCCACCTCAGACTTAAGTTCAATACCGTGGCACAGACACATATCACACCGCGTATAGGTGACAATGACACTACCTGGACTTTCGGACACGGCAACAATAAACATACTGGCAAAGAGTATCTCGTGGAAGACTATACGGATGAGACACGCACTATTCGCGAATACTCGTACGTTGACACATTGCAGACTGCTGCCGGTTGCGATAGTATAGTTCATTGCGACCTGACCGTTCTGCCTACCTATCTCTTCTGGGATCCGGAAGACAAGACCTGTACTACCGTCAAGTACGACTGGCGTGCCGAATATACCAATAAGTTCTTGGATATCAACCTTGTACGTAAGGATTATTTCTACGATACGTTGACATCCGTTCAATTTGGCGCGGACTCAATACGTGCTCTCCACCTGATTCATATTCCGGGCTATTTGGAGTCTTCTGAGAAGCAGTTGTGTAAAGACCAAGAACTTCAGTGGCACGGTTTGACTCTCAAGTACACACCTGACAACGAGGGTGACTTATATGTCAATTATGAACAGCGTTTTACCGGCATTGACGATTGCGACAGCCTCTACCAAGTCAAAGTTCAGTATTTTGATGTCTATAGTTATCCTGTAGAAGAAGACCAAGTATGCCGCTATCAACCTTACCATTGGATGTCAGAAGACGGCATTGAGCATACCAATGGATTGCGAGATGAGAAAGGCAAGAAACTTAAATCCATTCCTACCGATACCACAGGTTGGATTGTTATCTACGACTCACTTTCCACTACCACTTGTCGTTGCGATTCAGTTTATACACTGCGGCTTTTCGTCAATGATGCCAGACTCGAATCCGATACGGTCACCATATGTTCGGATGCTACTTATACTTGGCACAAGAACAATCAAACTTATTCAGTGGATGCAGACACACTTATTCGTGACACCGTTGTCATACCAAATGAAACCGGTTGTAACGATTCTAGTTTCCTGTATCTGAAGATTAACAAGGCATATCATTTTGAGGAAGACTCGGTTGTCTTGTGTGGATTTGAGTTACCTTACACATGGCCAGGACACGAAGACAGAATTGATATTTCTCCGAAAGAGGCCGAAAAATGGACGACTGACCGCATCTTTGATCTTTGGGATAGAAACCAAACGACTCTCGGATGTGATTCCAATTACCACCAGCCTGTGCGTGTTATGCCCGAGCAATACACTATTCTTTACGATACCATCTGTCTTGGCGACACGCTGTATTTCCGAAACCATGTATTGACACAAACCATTTCCGTTACAGACGAAGACAAGAATATCTATGGCTGCGACTCTAACATAACGATGAACCTAGAAGTAATTCCACCTACCAAGTTCGCTGTTGTTGACCAACCTGTCGTTTGTGCAGATGCTCTCACTTTCGATATCAATTTCGCATCTGACGGTATGCCGGCTATAGCTTATTGTGTACTTTATGACGAACATGCGCATGAGCAGAACTTTGTTGATGTTGAATGGACGGCTATATCTAAGAC
>JAIKXR010000051.1 GCA_024683975.1 Paludibacteraceae bacterium | reverse complement strand
GCTCCATCGGCGGTGGACCCCATCTCGGTGGCGAACATAAGGTTGAACTGCCTTACGTCCGTCCAGTTGCGTGTGCCGCTGATGGGGCATACGATGCCCTCGTCAAGGATAATCTGTTTCAGTTCCTCAAGGTTCATCTCGTTCATCGCCTTGCTGTAACGTTCATGGAGGGCATCCCATTTGGTCTGATGCTCCTGCACACGAGGGTTGGTCTGGCGGAACATCCGCTCGTCGAACGAGTCGCCGAAGCGTTTGCGCGCCTTGTCCACCTCTTTCTGGATTTTCTCCTCAATCTTGCCCAGCTGGTCTTCAATCAGCACATCGGCACGGTAGCGTTTCTTCGAGTCGCGGTTGTCAATGAGCGGGTCGTTGAACGCGTCCACGTGGCCTGATGCCTTCCATGTCGTCGGGTGCATGAAGATGGCGGCATCGATACCCACGATGTTCTCGTGCATACGGGTCATTGCGTTCCACCAGTACTGCTTGATGTTGTTCTTCATCTCCACGCCGTTCTGACCGTAGTCATACACGGCACCCAGACCGTCGTAAATCTCGCTGCTCGGGAACACGAACCCGTACTCCTTGCAGTGGGCGACTATCTTTTTGAATGTTTCTTCCTGTGTGGCTGCCATGGTTATTTGCTTTTTTGTGCTCCGTATCCGCTCTTTGCACCGAAGAAGAGCATTGCCTTGTCAAAACTGTAGCGGTTGCCGTACATTGAAACGCGGATGGTTTCCGACCCCTGCATGTTCATACCGTGCGCCTGACGGTAGAGGTTGGCCGCCGAGTTGGCATCAAAACTCTGGCTGCTGACCACTTTCAGCGTGGCAAACGCCTGCAGATAATCCTGATCGATTACCTTCACGAAAGCGTCATCGCCTGTCAGTTCCTTGTTGCCTTCGTATTTGGGCAGGATTGCCTCGTCCACTTCCTCAAAACGAGAAACAGGCACGTTGGTCCATTTGCCGCCGCCCGAAGGAGGCAACTGCAAGTCTGCCGCGTTCATAAAGAACAGGTTGTCATACACATTAGTTTTGCGGTTCTTCTCAAGGTTGGGATAGTCGGTATGTGTGCGCGCGATGGCGGCATAGTTGTTGCAAAGGAAGATGTTGTTGTACAAGTCGCCATTAGCACCTGTCATAAACTCATATCCGTAGCCCATATCTTCCATCGATTTGTCACGGCACCAAGAGAAAGCCACCGTGTTATGATGGAATTTGACGTTTGTCTTGTATTGTGTGTCGCTCGCTTTGGAGGAGCCGCCTATACGCACTGCGCCGTAACGGTTGCTGATGAACACGCAGTTGTATATCTCTATCTCGCCCAAACGGGAGATGAACTGAATGCCGAAGTAAGGACTGTTGGCAAACAGGCAGTTGCGGATGATAACGTTGCCCGCCACCGAGCCGTCCGCCTTGATAATCTGGTGGTTCAGTTGGGGTGGGGTGGCATCTTCCATACGTCCTGTCTCAAAGGCTTTGCTGGGGCAGCCGTTACGAGGGTCGGACGGGTCGTTGGGCTTGTATGAGTTCTCAAGACCATAATTGAACATAATGCCGTCAATGGTAAGCGTGCCTTTCGGTTGGGTTGCCATCACGTCGTCCAATTTGCTCAAGGTAATCAATCCTTTCACGCCGTTCGATCCGCGCTGGGCTTCGGTGGGTTCCATCTTCGTGATGTACTTCAGTGGGTCACGCTGGGTGAAGTCGCTGTTCCAGCCGCCTTCAAGAGTGATCCACTGGCTGATTTCCACATAACCGGCATCCAGTTTGCCGAGATAGTTGCCTTCCGCTATGCGGATGGTAGTGCCGTCCGTAGCGTTGTCAAGAGCTTTCTGAAGATCCTTCATCGCCTTGTCGGGAGCCGAACCGTCGGCTCGTGCCGAACCGTTGGTGCTGACGTAGAGTACGTTTTGTGCCATGCACATACCTGCTGTTGCCAACGCAAGAGCAAGCGAAAGAAACAGTTTTTTCATAACTTTGTCTTTTTGATTATGTTGTTTGTATCAGTTGACTTAAATGCATCAGAACTCCACTTTCGGAGCGGTGTCCGCACCTTGCTGCGCCTCGAAGTAGGGCTTGCGCTCGAAGCCGAACATGGAAGCGACAATGTTGTTGGGGAACTTGCGGATGAACGTGTTGTAGGTCTGCGCGCACTCGTTGAATGTGTGACGAGCCACGGCGATGCGGTTCTCCGTGCCTTCCAACTGGGCCTGCAGGTTGAGGAAGCCCTGGTCCATCTTCAGTTCGGGGTACTTCTCAATGGTGACAAGCAGCCGGCTCAATGCGCTTCCTACGCTGCTCTGTGCCTGCTCGAAGGCCTGCAATTGTTCTGGGGTGATGTTCGTCTTGTCGACAGTAACCGATGTGGCTTTGGCGCGTGCCTCAACGACTCCCGTCAGAATAGCCTGTTCTTTGTCGGCAAGTCCTTTGGCGGTGGCGACAAGGTTGGGAATGAGGTCCATACGGCGCTGGTACTGCGTCTGGACCAGACCCCATGCCTGCTTCACGTTCTCCTGTTCCGTCACCATACGGTTGTAGCCTCGCATCATCCATACTGCCAGCAAGGCAATGACTGCGACTACCAGAATTGTAACTAATCTGTTCTTTTTCATAGTTATAAGTATTTAGTGTTTAGAATTTTCTTCCTGCGCCTCCTCCTCCGCTGCTTCCGCCACCCCAACTGCCACCGCTGCTACGGCTGCCTCCGCCGCTGTAACTGCTGTGGCGTTCAGCCTCCCTGCGCTGCTGTTCGCGGATGCGCTCCTGCTCGCGCTCATAATGCGAAGGAATAGAGTATGACACATAAGTGATGTCGCCGCAAATTTCGCATTGGAATCTCTTTTGACCTTCGCCGCGTTTGTCATACGTAGGTGCGATCTTGACGGCGCAATCACGGTATGCCACAGCGTGTTCGCCGCAGTTCTTGCAGTCCTTGTACTTGCTGTAAGCCTTGCCTTTGTAACGAACCGGTTCAGTCTGACCGCAACTCGGACATTGCCAGTAATCGAACGTGAAGATATTCAGGCGGCTTTCTGTCTTTTGTGGTTCGCTGCCAATATTCTCAAATGTCTCCTGCGACAGTTTGGTCATCTTTGTGCCGCACGCAGGACAGTCAAATGGGATGTCTTTCAGTGACTTGCGCTGCTTGCGATAGGCAAAATAAAGGAAAGGAAGCGTAAGAGGGAAGAACAGGCTCAGACAGCCTACGCCGTGCTGCAGGTTCTCCGATTTGTCAATAAGTTGAGGACGCTCCTTAAAAGATGCCTCCTCCACTTTTCTAAGTTTGTACAACGCCAATACAGTGAGCCATATTAGGATAATAAGCGAGATATATAGGTAGTGATAGACAAGGTCGTCATCAGGGTCATAGCGTTTTGGGGACCAGCCGAGCAACAACTCTTCTTTGGCTTTGTCTGTAACCAGTTCGCCGGATATACCGACTGCTATCCGCCAAATACCCGTGTTGTAGTCGCCGTCCGAGAGGAACTGTATGTTGTTGTCTATAATCCGGTCGCACACGGCATCGGGCAGCAGACCCTCCATTCCGTAGCCGGTGTGGATGCGTATGTCTCGTGTACCGAGCGAGAAAAACAACAGCACACCCGTGTTACGTTCCGACGAACCGATGCCCCAGAGGTTGAACAACTCCTGACAGAAGTCAGCCGCCCACCATTTGTCCTCGTCAAAACCGCCAATCAGCACCACTGCCATCTCCACCTCCACCATCCGATAGAGTTCGTGGCACAACTGGTTGAGATTGGCAACGACATCCTCACGGAGAATCCCGTCAGGGTCGGACACATAGAACTCCTGCCCATAGACTTTCGGACTGGGTACAGTGGCGGGCGTATAAAGCCTTGACTGAACCAATGAGGTGGAATCAGTGCTGTTTTCCTGTGCCGGCAAACCGCCAGACACAAGAAAACAGAACACAAAAAACAGATATTTGTACTTTCTCATTTCCGGACAGCGTTATCTTGCGTTTTTAGGGCTGTTGTAGTTGTCCGTAGATAAGTTTAAATCAGGCAGTGTACTTTCACCGCTTGCACAGATTATACTTGTGTGTAATTCTGCCACACTCACTTTTGGAGAAATATACATCGTTTTCATAATAAATATGATTTACATTTTTTGTCCTTGAGCATTATATTCGTTGCCGTTAGCGCGAATAATCATTTGTCCGTCGCGTATTACCTTTTCGGCGCGTTGAGAAACTGACGTTTGTTCCGCATCTGTTGGTGTCTGCGGTTGCATAACCACTCGTGCAGGCATTCCTCTGCGTATAGGTGACGATTGTGCGGCACTTATTTGGAAGTATGCGCGGAAGCCTTTCATGTAGTCATTCACATCCGCCCAGAACAGCTCGTCATCCGCCCCTACCATCAGCTGGTCGGTGTTGTTGGCAACCATATCTTTCGGGGCAAGAACGCCGTTGAACGTCACCTCTCCCGCTCCGGCGGTCTGTCCCATAGTGGCGGTTATCTCCACGCCCGTGAAAGTCGGGTTCACGATGTCCGGGTCGGAAGCGGGGAAACGCACAAGATAAGGTACGCCCGCCGTAATGCTGTTCACAGCCTCAAGCCTTATCTGCAGTTCGCCTGTTACTGCCTGTGCCGAAGTGAAAGCATATAATTCAGCGTGAGGTAAGTATTTCGCTACCTCGCTCGGTGTCAGCGTGAAAGGCAGGCACAGCGTGTTCAGATATCCGTCTGCATACAGTGTGCGGTTGATGGTTATGTTCTTTGTACCTTGTGCAGCAAGCCACGTGAGCAGCGGCTGCTGGTTGGCCTGGTCTGTCAGACTGACTGCCTCAATCCGGTCGCTGACAATGTGCCACGGCATATCGCCCTCATTGGCGTATGTCTCCATGTTGCCCTCGCCCGTGATTGCAAGCAGGCCGTTGTCAAACTCCCATTCGAGATCGGTGCCGTTGTTCTCCTCGCAGTAGCCGCAGAGCGAGCGGTACTCGCTGAATGGCAGCGACGATGCCTCGTAAGCGGCTGTGCTTCCGCACGGTACGTAAGCGACAGCACCGGATGGAAGGTTGGAAAATGCGTATGACGCGAAAGAGGGCGGCGTGCTTCCCTCGAACACAAACGTGGCAAGCGACGAGCAATCCTGGAAGCAGCGCGATGAGACGGATGTCAGCCCCGATGGGATGGTGATACGGGTCAGCCGGGTCAAACTGCGGCAGCAGCCATAGGGAAGCGAGGTCACGTTTCTGCCAATGGTAAAGGAGGTTATCTGCGAACGAATATAGTAGAACGGGTAGTAGCGTGCCGCCGTTCCGTTGATTGCGCATGCCGTGGCGTTCCATTGGACGGAAGTGAGTGATGTGCATCCGCTGAACACGCTGTCCATCATCAGTTCCACTTTCTCAGGAATGGTAATAGAGGTCAGACCGGTGCAGTTCTGGAAAGCCTGTCTGCCGAGATATTCCACGTTTTCGGGAAGAGTGATGCCGGTCAGACCGCTGCAACCCGAGAACGCCCATATATTGATATCCACCAGACTGGCGGGCAGGACACAGGAAGTGAGTTTCTTCATTCCGTAGCATAGCGCGCCAGGAATGGTCTCCACCCCTTCTCCGAACGTGAAGGACGTAATTTGACCGCGCACGTCATAGAAAGGAGCGAGGTTGCGGGCTGTAGCCGAGTTGCAATTGGCGGCGTTCCATACCACTGACCTGAGTGAGGTGCACCCGAAGAAGGGTTGCGCTCCGACAGAGGCGATGGTGGAAGGAATAGTGATTGAAGTCAGACCGCTGCAATAGACGAAGGCGAACGCACTCATGGAGGTCATGCCTTCGGGCAACTCAACGCTTGTGATGTCCGACGCATACGGATACCACGGCGTTTTTCTGCCAGGAGTGGAGATAAAGTCGTATTCCCACATATCGCCCGTACCCGTTATGGTCAGCGTGTGCGTGGAGGCGTTGTAGGCGTAGAACAGGTTGTCACCGCACATGCCGTCCGTTCCGGCGGGACGGACGGTGAAGTACAGTACGTAAGTCGTTGTGCAGCCTGTTTCCGCATCTGTCACAACATCCTCATAGACACCTGTTTCCGTTATATTCTGTCCGCGCCATACGTATGGCAGGTTGTCTTCTGTCTCGCTTGCGGTTGTGTTGGTGGTCGTGTTGATGCAGGTGTTGTTGGGACGCATTCCATAGGTGGCAAACATACGAGTCTTGAATAACAAGTCGTTGTGCTTCGGATAGCCCGGACGGATGGCGGTCAGAGGGGTGTAGCAGTTGGACGAACCCGTCCATCCCCAGTTGATATGGAAATATCCGTCCGCATCGCGCCCGTCGCAAACGAAAGCGTGTCCGCCGGCCGATGAAGAGCCGCTCATCAGAATGGGGCGTCCGTTCTCAAGGTCATCGTTGAAATACTGTCCGTATGCCTCGGCATAGGTGGTCGTTCCGCTGTAAATATCCTCGTTGTCAATCGAGTTGTAACTGCTGCCCAGATTGCCAACGTACTGGTAACCGAAATAGGTGGTCATCGCCGTCGCCATATTGTCGGTTACGGAACCGCTGCCTGCGGTCGAATTGCCTCCGTACTTCATATCCACCGACACGCCGCAGGCGTACATCAGGCGGGCGACAGCATTGGCCTGCGCGGTCGTATAGTCGCCTTTGTACGAGGAAAGCATATTGGCCCAGTCGAACGTGGTGCTTCCGTAATTGAACGACAGCGTCTTTGTTGAGTTGTTGAGCTGGTTTGTCCACGTGTACGAATGAGACCCCGTACCCCTTACAGGCCATTGCCAGTAGCACATTATCTGGGCGGCAGCGGTGGCGACGCAACCGGTGACACAGCGTGTGTTGTCGTAGTTGTCAATCGGGCATAAGTTGTTGTACGGAGTGCCTTGTCCCCATTCAATCTTGCCAAGCAGCGGTTCGATTGGAGTAACAGTCTGCGGTGCCTGCGGTGAGCGTGACGGAGATGCCATCGCGTCATCCGTATCGGTCAGGCTGCTGATCTCTTCCACAAAGCGTTCCATCAGCCACATGAAGCCTGGTGCGATATCCTCGTCAGTCAGTGTGCCTGTCACAGAATACCCCAGAACGTCTCTGGCGCGGGTGTCGGCGGCTACGATGACAAACCCCTCCGTGTCGTTGTTGAACATATACAGCGCGGGTTCCGTCTCGTCGTTGTCGATGTGCGTGTTCCTGCCGGGGGCGGGATTGGGTATGGACGGACTCTCATCCAAGTCCAGATCGGTCTTGTACAGCGTGCGGAAAAGCACCATCTCCTTTCCTGAGGCGGGGGAGTGACGGACTGTGTTGACTGCTGCGGCTTCCTGCAGACAGTCTGCAGCTATGGCGGCTGCCTGCTCGGGCGTGCGGATGTCGGCGACAGCGGCCGGCACAACGCACGCTAAACAAAATAGCAATAGTACGTGTCGTTTCATATATAAGGTTTGTTCTGAATGACGTTGTTATCCGACCCCCAACCGCTGCAGCAGCAGTTCGAGGCTTTCCATATCCTGTATCAGTACGTCTCGTCCTTTTGGACCTTTGTTCGGACCGACGATGCCTGCCGCCTCTAATTGGTCACTGAGTTTGCCGGCTCGGTTGTAACCAATCTCGAAGGCGCGCTGCAGGCGCGACGTCGAGCCTTCCTGCTTGTTCACCACGTACCGCGCCACCTCGGCGAACATCGGGTCCAGACGTTTCATGTCCACTTCGCCCGAGCGCACTGTCTCGTCGTCCGAAGCCCCTTCGGGTACATATTCCGGCAACTGATATGGTTCACTGTACCCCTGCTGACCGTTGATGTAGTTCACGATGGCTTCCACCTCGGGCGTATCGACGAACGCGCACTGGATACGCGATATGTTGCCGCCGCCGCTGTACAGCAGGTCACCCTTGCCGACAAGGTGTTCAGCACCTTTCGTATCAAGCACGGTGCGGCTGTCCACCACCGACTGCGTGCGGAACGCTATACGGGTCGGCACGTTAGCCTTGATAATACCCGTAACCACCTTCACGTCAGGACGTTGTGTGGCAAGAATCATGTGCATACCCACCGCACGCGCTTTCTGTGTCAGACGCTGAATGGGACGTTCCACCTCTTTGCCAGACTGCATGATGAAGTCGCCGTACTCGTCGATAATTATCACGATATAAGGCATATACCGGTGGTGCAGTATCTTGTGTGTTACGAGGTTCTCCACGTCTTTCTCGGGATTGAGGCGGCGGTGGATGAACTTCTCGTTGTAGTCTTCGAGGTTGCGCACGCCCGCATCGGCAAGCAGCGAGTACCTGTCCTCCATCTCAATCACCAGCGAGTTGAGCGAGTTGATGACTTTCTGGCTGTCAGTGATGATGATATCCCTGTCCTCTTGGTCGGGCATAGCCGCCATAAAGTGCTTCAGCAGAGGCTTGTACACCGAGAACTCAACCATCTTCGGGTCCACTAACACGAACTTCAGCTCCGACGGATGTTTCTTGTACAGCAGCGATGTGATGATGGCGTTCAGGCCCACGGACTTACCTTGTCCTGTGGCACCGGCAACAATCAGGTGCGGCGTCTTGGCGAGGTCGAAGCAGAACACCTCGTTGGTGATGGTGCGGCCCAGTGCCACCGGCAGCCGCATCTTCTGCTCCTCTTGGAACCGCTTGGAGGCAATCACCGAGTGCATCGACACCACTTGCGGCTTCTCGTTCGGCACTTCGATACCCACTGTTCCTTTGCCCGGCATAGGAGCGATGATACGTATGCCTATTGCTGACAGCGACAGCATGATGTCGTTCTCCAACGACTGTATCTTGGCTATACGTATGCCTGCTTGCGGCACCACCTCGTAC
>JAIKXR010000084.1 GCA_024683975.1 Paludibacteraceae bacterium | reverse complement strand
TACCGCCATTTGCCCATACCACAAAGCCGTGAGCGCCGAGGTCGTCACCCGCTGCCACACTCAATGGCAGCAAAGTAAGCAACGCGACGATAAGGTGTGTGTGTTTCATATTTGTTATTGTCAAGTTATTCAATCAGTTTCCGTGTCACATAGCCTCTCCGACTATCAGATGACTTCCACAAGAACTCTTTTGAAAGTCAAATTCTCATCTGTTATTGCTCTGTAACTATTGTCGGAGCAGCCTCACCCGAAGCACCGGCCTCTGCGGGCTGTGCTTCGGGAGTCTGACCCTCTGTAGGTTGGGCATTTGCAGGCTCAACTATAATCTCGTCAAAAATGACCTCAACACGACGGTTTTCTGCTCGTCCTTCGGCAGTTGAGTTGTCTGCTATAGGTTCACTTTCACCCTTGCCTATCGTATTGATGCGACTTGCATCAATTCCACGATTAACGAGTTCTGCCTTGACAGAATTAACACGTCCCTCAGACAACTTCTGGTTGTACTCCTCTGTGCCTACGTTATCCGTGTGACCAATAAGGGTTATCTTAACCGTCTCGTGACGCTTCAGCAAGTCTGCCAACTCGTCCAAAGTCTGGTCACTGATATGACGGATAGTGGTCTTGTTGTTGTCGAAGAAAAGGTTATCCATCACTATCGTGTCACCTGCCTGTATAGTGTCACCGTTATAGACTAGCGTATCTTGAGGTATAATCTCTGGTACAACAACTGTATCCACCACCACAGGTTGTACTTTCTTCTTCTTTTTCTTCTTCTCTTTCTTTACAGGCGGTTGCTCATAAAACTCATAGTAAATATTGAACCTCACTCCTGCATTCCACGGCAGCATCTTGCCTGATGCCAAATATGCATCTGTCGTCACCGAACTTACGTTCGCTATATCTACAGTATTGACTTTATCCCTCTCATAGAAATGAGCACCTTCTGCAGGAGACTCGTGATAGTCCATTACTCCTACGTTGGCATACAACGCTACTTCATAGTGGAGCAGTTGGGCAAATGGCAGTTTCTGCTTGGCTCCTTTGCCATTGTCCTTCGCCGGAGCGGGGATAGCAGCCTTCGATGCCATATAAGGATCAAGGTTATAACCAATCTCTAATGCCACTTGAGGATTGAACTTCTTTAAGTTCATCTTACCCTTGTCTGCCTTTGTGTCAGTAAAAAGTTGGTGATTTCCTAACTCCGTATAAGGATCTATTCCCTTTCCATCCTGAATCCAACGGGTGAACTCGGTATTTGTTGAGTATGAAGACATTACAGGAACGCCTACGCGGAGACCTACCATCGCATACAAACCTTTATAAATATCAGCACCAACCAGCACCGGAACACCTACTTCAAAGGTCGACTGCGATTCCTTTATCGACTTGAAATCAAAGTTATAGGTGCTTAATTCCGGATAAATCAACTCATATTGATTCTGCACGCTACCAATTGCGCTGTTTCCGGCATACGTTGCATCCACGCCCGAAGTAAAACGGAAACGGTTGTACTCCATCTTGTAACGGAACTCCAAACCCGCATGCAAACCGCCGGGGAACTTCAACTCAGAACCCATAATGGGGAACTGGCTGTAACCAATCTTCGGACTCAAACCTAAATAGTGTATCGGTTTGGTGTAAGTCTGTTTAGCCTGTGTCCATGCGCGGTTGGTCACCGATGTGGTCTTCTCTGCAAAAACTGCCATTGGCATTACTGCCAACATTAGCAAAGCGATTCTCTTATTCATTGCTGTTGTTACAAAATTTAATCCCTTTTTAGCATTCATTATTTGATTTTTCATCGTACTATCCCCCTTTTTATTCCACAATCCATTTCTTTGTCGTTTGCATTCCTTCATTTGAAAGGAACATAATAAGATATGTGCCACGAGTTACAGACTCATCTATCCTGATGTCTTGCACACCATACTCATCTCCGAAACTGCCGTTCTGTACCACACGACCGGTCAAATCATAAATAGCGTACATTCCCGACATCGCAGTCACAACCTCTATCTGACGCCTGTCACTGCGGCTTGGTACTAATTTGATATCCTCTTTGAATATAGGATTCTCTACTTTATCGATGTTTGAAGGTCTGAAGCGACACGTGCAGAATGTCTTATTGTCCTCTGAACGAGTTAATTCTGCATAATAAGAATCGTTGACATCTAATTTAACGTCTTTTCCTGTATATATATACGAATGGTGTTCACCTCTGCCCACAATCTCCTGACCATTGCGATACCAACGGACATTCGAGATCTCATATCCGCCGTTGTACGTTTCATTGTAAATGGAAAGAATATCGTTCCAACGCTGATAGATGACCCACGAAGGATAGAATACGGTGAAACTTAACGTATGCGTTTCCTCCTGTCCGCAACTGTTCAAAACGCTTAATGTCATCGTATAGTCGTCCGGACGCGGATACGCATACACTTTTTCACCATTTGCTGTTACAGCCGAATCCAAAGGCATAGGAATGCGGAATACGCTGTCCATTGCCACTCCGTTAACCTTTATCGCTGCAGTTATGTCTTCATACCCTTTCTTTACTATCGTTGTGTTCTCATCTATCTTGACCGTTGCGTTCTCCTGATTGTTCCAATTATCAGAAAAATCTACTCGTACCTCCTTTACTGAAGGATCAAGTGTAATAGGTGTCTCACCTGTATTATCTACCTTCTGTTTATAATGAAACGCGACGTTGAATCCTTGGGCATCACCACAAATAGTGTCCTTGATAGAGAACTCGCCAGGACAATCCAAAGATGCGGCATCTACATGTATGCGGTATATTTTCTTTGCACAAGACTTGCTGTAATTCTGCAATTCTGCACCAGTGTAATACTCAATATACTCATAATCTCCTGTAATCTTAATCTTCTCGCCAGAACGAGGCCATGTGAATGTCTCGCCAAATCCGACTTCCACAGGGTCATCCACGATAATCTCCGCCGCGTCCACATCCTGCTCCAACTCAAACGTTCCCACATGGTTGGTCAACTCACATACGTATGTCGCATCCTCATCAGCCGCAGGCATCTGAAGTTCTCTTTCTGTTGACAATGTATTCTCCTTGTCTCCCTTCTTATACCATCTGTAAGAAAATCCCTCAGGTGCGGTAATGAAAATACTATCCTCCTTACCCTCACAGTCTTTGCTGAAGACGAGTTCTTTTGGAGCGCATGCGATGTGTGCGTACATGTGAGACTCGTGGTGATCTTCACAAATGATAGCTTGGTCATTACCATTCACTTTTAAAAAGCCGCCCAATGCGCAATCAAAGTTTACCAACGTAATGACGACGGTTTTTCCAATCCAGTCAGATAAATCAACACCTACTTTCGACCAGTCTTTCCATACTGTAAGTACATTGTTCCGGTCCGGATTATTAAATGATTTCCAATTCTGTATGGATGACTTTTCAGCAGAGTAGTGATATAATTCAGAGTAGTAGCCTTTACCTCCCTGATCAAGGTCAAAAACATAGAATCCGCAGTTCGTTTGATTGACATTGTAGATACCGGGATGTTCGGCAACTTCCATTACGGCTGCATAGTTGATAAGAATAATCGGATTAGCAGCATCAACAGTCAAAGGAATCTGTATTATTTCGCCTTTGGCTGTATCAGTAGGCAAATAACCATCATTCATCAAGCGAAAACTGGTAGATTCATTAGGAGGAAGTACAGAAAGTTCCGCACAGAGATTGTCATAGCCCTCTGCGTCCATAAGCGTTTGCCGCGTATAGGGAGCAGTTGCTCTTTTTGCCTGCTTCCATCCCATTTCATAGACTGTGTCTTGGGGGGTATTGGTACCAACAAGTCTGTAACCGGTTACCCCCGCTTCAACATTACCGCAAGTCTTGTCGTCCAGTGTGGACATATCCACACACTGCCCCCACGCAGTGCCGGTCGCCAACGCCAACAGCCCCACGGCGACCAAAGTCTTCAGATTACAACAGTTTTTCACAATATATGTTTAATTTTGATATTAAGTCTGTCTATACAACAAATTTCCGCTGCTTTCCTATTGAAAATATCCTATTTAGCAACCCATTTCTTCGTCTCCTCTCTATGCTCATTGTTGCCTGCAAAACGTATAATATAAACTCCTGCTGAAGGCAACTCTATAACCGGAGAACCATAATCCGCACCAAAATGACCTTGACGTATCATCTTGCCATCTACATTATATAAGGTATATACACCAGACAACTCAGTGTTCACCCTTACTATCCGGCTGTCCATATTGTCTGCCGACAGTTGTATGCGATCCGGAGACTCCGATGGCGCATCCTGCTGCACTACAGGCCTCATTGGACAAGTACATATCGAACGACCATCGTGCGTCGTCAACTGTGCCCAATACTCGTGTTCGGGATTCAATCCTCCGGGCTGATACAGATAACTCTGATATGGAGCAGCCGAATATGCCGGTGAACCAGCCTGATACCACTGCACAGAAGTGAATATATATCCGCCGTTATAGTTCTGATTGAGTATGCCCAAAAAGTCATTCCAACGCTGACTGATAATCCACGACGGATAACGGACCTCAAGCTCCTTCGTATATACCATTTCGTCACCATCGCACTCATGTACACGCAACGTGTATAAATAGTGGTTGGGACGCGCATACTGTGTCTTGCTCGATGGAGGCATCTGCACACGTATAGCTGTCTCATCTGCAGCTATGGTTTGGTCGGTCTGATTGACAAAACCATTAGCCAATGCATTGTCGTCAAACACTATGTCATAACTGCCGGGAGTTCCCGATGTGTATTCAAATGGAATCTCCAAAGCCGCAGCGTCTGCACATACATATTCAGGAAAAGTGAAAGTACCCTCAACAGGACAGTTGTCCGCTATCTGCACACTGAGCGAGCCTCCGTTGCGCGACGGTAAATCTGTAGTCAGGTCACAAATAAGCTCGTTTTGCTCACCGCAAGTTACAAATTGGTACGTGCAGGTCTGTTGAGTGGAAATAATCACATTGGGTTGGGTAGCCGTATGCCAGCTGTAGTTGAATCCTTCAGGAGCCTGATAAATATAGTATGGTTTGGGAGTACAACCTGCTTCCAAACCTACCAATTGGCAATTATTGGCTATATCCACCGACAAAGTGGTCGGACTCATTAATGACGGCGACTGCATCTCGCAGTAGAGTGTAGTCTGTTCACCTACGTAAGAAAAATTATATGTACAAGTCCTGTCAGTTGAGATTGTAGCACCATGGTTGGACGATGTGTACCAGCGGTAAGTGAATCCTTCCGGTGCCGAATAGGTCACTGTCGCAGGACCGCAGGTTTCCTCCTCTTTCTGCAGTCTCGCTTGTGTGCAGCTCAGTGCCGAATACAAACGCGCCATATGATGATCCCAGCATATTTCAGGGTCTGAATACTTGTCTGCCATACTACTGATGGCGCAGTCATAGTATTCGCACCAGATGCAAACTTTGTATCCGATAGCACTTGTCAAATCAAAGCCGGCAGATGACCAGTTCTTTTTCAGCAACACCATATTACGGGCGTAATCTCCTGTTGTTGCATCGTATAGAGGGACATTGTTCAGTTGCTCCCAACCGTCTGCCACTGTAGGCTGTTCCCAACCTGCAAGACCGTTAGGGGCAGTATAGGCGTGAATGATACGAGTAGGTTCCTGCGGATAATCATTGCCGTTTTCATCTATTATAGAGATAAAAATCTGCACCCACGGCTGAAAGTACTTCCAACCGTTGCCGTCCACAATGATAGTGTGCGTCTGGGGATATTCCAGCATTGCCGCATAGTCCACTACGGCAATGGCGTTCTGTTCGGTAACGGTAAAGACATACCCTATTCTTCCGCCGGCAGCAGTCTGATCCCAACATTCACCGGTGTACTCGTCACAACCTGAATCGTACCGTTTGGTGGCGAGACGCACAGAAGATGAATGATTGTCGGGAATGGCATTGATGCCTATATGCGGGTCTGTCACGGAGCGGTCGGTAATGCGGGCTATACGCAGGTCATCATACGCACCATAAGGTTTCCACCCCCAGATATTGGCAGGAACGCCATCAACGTATGTTTCTTCTATGATATCAAAATCGTAGTAACCTTGAACGATGTCCACCTGCGGCATCATGTCTATCAAATTGCGTGGCCCCTCCTGGGCAACGATGCCGCCTGACATTGCCAAAACTAATAAACCACTTAACAGCCTGTTGGAAAACCTTTTCATCCTATTCATTTCATAATGAAATTTCCGTTTTGCGGGCAAAAGTATTGCTAAAATCAGAAATACGCAACATTGCTACGTATTTTTTTTTACTTTTATATGTGTTTATGTGATTTTTTGTCACTTTACTCCGCTTTTCTTGACATTCCTATTCCTCCGTATCAATACTCTTTAGCCTTACCTATACCGCATAATGACCGGAAATCACAATAACGACAACGGGTAGAGTCCGCCTTCTCATAAAAACTCTCTTCCCTCTCACGCTCTTTATCCCACGGCGACACAAAAGACCGCCCCTCTTTGTAAATCTCATCACGCAGCAGACTCTCAAACTGTGCCTCGAAATCCTCCCTCACGACCTCATACGTCCCTATATCAGCCAGTTTGCCGTCCTTACCTACATACCTCACTCGCGGATAATACCCCTGTTCCCTACTGCTCAAAGGAAAACACAAGGCAGGCTCAACTTGTTTGTCAGGATAAATCCTATGTAAAACGTATGAATAGAACAGCAACTGTACCTGATAATGTTGACATTGCTTATACACGTCCATATTGCACAACTCACCCAATGACGAATATGCGGCTTTTTCGGATTTTTCTTTGCTCCCTGCCTTATAATCCACTATGCGCAACTTATTGTCACTCAACAAGTCTACACGATCTATACGCCCGCCAATTCGCAATCTCTTGCCGTCTATATCAACATCGCAATAATATTCCTTCTCCAACGAAAAAATCCTAAACGGTGTCACTTTCTTGTCCATCTCTACCAATCTAAGCATCAACTCGTTCAACACACCGCGTACAACCAGCAGAAATCCCGGGGTGGTCTCTAATTCAGGCTTTTTTCCATAGATAAGCTCATCAAATGCCCCTTGGGTTGCCTTCTCTATCTCCACTGTCTTATCATTGTCAAGCATCTCAGCCGTTATCGCCTTATCGCCATATCGGCTGTAAAACAATTCCGCAGCCTTATGGAACAGCTCACCTATCTGATTGATTTGCAAATCCTCACTGATATCCTCCTCTTTCTTCAAACCCTTCACCTGCGAATAATAATACGAGCGTGGACAGTTCATATACGTATTAAGAGCCGATGGTGACAGCGTTTTTGTTATCATCTGCTCAACTATGTCACCGGTCTTGGCAAACGCTTGTTGATCCCTCTCTACCGGCACTGAGGCGGACGGCACAAGTTTGGAATATCTCACATCCCAGTCTTTCAATGCCAGCATCTGACGTATGAATCGCGACTCCTCCGCCTCGCCCGATGCATTGTACATAGAATATACAATATCAATGTGTTTGGCTCTCCTGAACAAACGGAAGAAATTGTTGGAATATATCATCACCTTTTTCTCCTCATCAGCAAGGTGATAATGTTGCCGTACAACGTATGGAATCATTGACTTTGCCCTCTCGTTCTTTGGCAACACACCTTCATTGGCCGACAACACAAGCAGGTTGTCAAAGTCCAGCGACCGCGTTTCCAGCACACCCATCACTTGCAGACCCTGTGCCGGCTCACCGTGAAATGCAATTGAATGACATGCCAGCATCCTGACCAATATCCGTTGCACCAGCGGCAGCGTCAATCCTTGTATGCTGCTCAACTGACCTGTCCGTATGTTTTGCAACAGTTTGTCTGTTTCAAACAAAGCCCTTGCCAAAGCCTCGTCCATCAAATGGTAAAAATATGGCATCTGCCTGTCAGCCGGACCTTCGTGCATACGCTCTCTTAATGAGTCAATTACATACTGCAAATACTCTTCCGTCATACCATCCGGCATCTCTTCATTAAATTTGGCCCTCAATGAATTGATATATGACAACAATGGTGTCTGTGCCATCGGATAACCCATTGTTATATTGGTCTTTATCGGAGGAAATGACGAAATGACCGGCAATAACAGCCCCTCGTCTGCCAACACCACAGCCGTATGTGTCAGTCTGTCTTCACGTATGCGACCGTTACGCATATTCTCTTCTATCCAAGTATGCACATATTCTGCCTGCTGTATGTCAGTCGTCGCTTGTATGATACTTATCTCAGGCCTGTTGTCTTCCTCCGCATCATCATTGATAAACATTGCCACATCTTTCAACGCTTCCATCAACGCTTTCTCTGTCTCTGTCAGCACATTGAAACCAACAAAAACATACCTGTATCCCTCTTTCGCAACCACCTTCCCCTGCTCAATCACCTCTCTTTGCAACGCGCCCTTATATGCCAAAGCAAACCCTGACTCAACTCTTGCAGAAGCCAACAGTTCGTTCAGACGGTGATAAATAAGAGGCATCTTAGTCCACAACTCAAGCCATCTCTTAAGTTGCTTCTTCGCATACTCTGTACCCCTGAACTGGTTCAATACAGACTCCGTCTTTGAGTCAAAGGTGTCAGGGAAGAATCGTGTGTCAATCTCCTCTATGTCCTTCGCATTTTGAAAAAGTTGGTCGGCAGGAACCAACTGCTGGTCTATCTCATTGAAATCTCTCACCATCAACTCACCCCAACCATAAAAATCGTCCAACGGCATCGTATATGACAACCCTGCCTCCACGTATGCCTGATACGTCATACAAACAGTCGTTACAGGGTCGGCTACCACCTTGTCACTATACGACTCGAACAACTCATCTATAGTCCTATACTGCGGGGCAAGCAGTGGCTCACCGCCGTTATTCTTCGCCAACGCCTTGTTCAGGAACAATCCGATACGCTTGTTCGGAAAAACAACTATAACCTTATGCATATCGTTGCCAAACTCCTCCGTCAACCGACCCGCAACCTTGCTTAAAAATGTTTCCATATCACTTGTTGAGTTTTGTTACGTTTATCAATTCGTTATCTCTTAAGAACCATAACCAACCCTCCGCAGGAATCTTGTAAAATCTCTGTGTCATCTCCACATACTTTGTCAGTTGCTCGTAGTACTTCCTGCGTTGCTCTGTATGTTTCTCATCATTGAGCATCAGGTTCTTGTACGATGAGAACTTATAGTCCGTCACTATCGCTCTCCCTCCCGTCAAGACTACTCGGTCTGGGCGTAACGTCTCTACACCTTCCTCGGTTGTCACTATGAAACTTGCCTCCGTTAAAGTCTGGGCATCCTTTGAAAAGACCTCTTGCAACACTTTATGCGACCGCGCTGCCTCAACAAACCGTCTGAAAGTCATCTCATGCCTCGCGTCCAACTCATTGTTAAGACGGTACTTGTCTATAGCCTTTTGCACATCCTCATCATTCAGTGTCATCAAGTTCTCAAACAGCGAATGATAAATAAGGCCGCTCTCTATATAGTTCTTCTGCTCCCATATTTCTTCCGTATCGTTCTGCACATCGCGGAACAGTTGCAAAGCTTTGTTGCTGTTCACAATCTCTATTGGCAGCGTCTCCTCACCCGTATACATCGGTGCAACAATCGGATGTCGCTTCGCATTATCTGTTATGTTCAGACGTTCTACATAACTCTCCTTCTCCTTAACAACCTCAACCAACTCTCTTTCGCTCGTGAAAACAATCTCACCTCCCTCTCTTTCTTCTTTCTCCATCCCAATCCGACTTAATGCCTTAAGCATCGGTGTCCCTATCGAATCAGTATCTGTCGTTTTCGGTTCGGGTGAATACGCACACCAGCAGTAATATGCCTCCTTTGCCCTCGTAAACGCCACATATACAGAATTCAGCGCGTCCATAAATCTCAACCGCACCTCCTCTTTATAAGGCTCCGACCATAGCGACTGCGATGTCTTTCCACGCTCTGACGACACTGACAATACCGACACTGTTTGCAACATGTCTTTCAAACCATCCTCATCGTCTGCCAAAGTCTGCGTGTCCCATAGTAGAGTCGTCTTGGAACGTATCTCCTTGTTCATTGTGCTGTCAAAAAGTGGCACTAACACATAATCAAACGCCAAACCTTTCGACTTGTGTATAGTCATCAGCGTCAACGCATCCTTGTCGGGTGTCTTATTCACCTTCAACTCGCACATCACCGTATCCCATTTCTCAAGCAAACTCTTCAGATTATAAGCAGTACTGATTTCACTCATCAAGTACGCTTTCAGGCACGACAAATATTTCTCCACATATTCATTCTCCCCTCTCTGGCCCAACCCGAAATGCTTGATCAGCCTGTCGTTCATCTCATACAACGGGTGACTCAACCAATACTCACGACTATCCTCCAATTCGTTCCTTACTTCCTCTCCAAGCACATCCTCAATGTATTGCCCGTATATGCTTTTTTCTCGTTTACACTTGTCGCCTTCTTCCACATACCTTAACATCGCTACCAATACCTGCAATGTTTCGCTCGCACCCAACTGATACGAATCCTCCGTCTCCACAGACACTCCACGCAACTCCTCATCTCCCTGCAGCCATTCCAGCACGCGCTCACCCTCATCTTTCGTCCTAACTAAAATAGCTATCGATCCTGACTTGCCCGACTCGCTAATCTGCCGGCGGATAGCCTTTATCTGCTCACAAAAATCTATTCGCAAACGCTCCTCGGCCTCCTCGCCGCCTTTCTTCGAATACATATAAAAACGGACATTGCCCCCTTCCTTGTTCACATTCTGATGTACCTCCACATTCTTCTCATACACCGGAGATAAGTAATTCGACCCGTAGCCGTTCTCCTCCAATATGCCGTCCATCTCACTCGCCAGACGGGGAAACAACTCGTTGTTGGTCTCCACCACGGCTCGTGTACTCCGGAAATTGTCACTCAACGACACAAAACCATCCCTGTCAGCCACATCAGACAGCAGTTTCCATTTACCGTTCCTGAACCTGTAGATACTCTGCTTGATATCGCCCACTATCACACTGTGTTTGTCTTCACTGCGCAACTCCTCTACCAACGGTTCCAAGTTGTTCCACTGCATTTGTGACGTGTCCTGAAACTCGTCTATCAGCAGGTGCTCCAACCTCGGTCCCACCTTGCTATATACAAAACTCCTCGCGTCACCTGACAACAAGTCGCGAAGCAACATATTGGCACTCGATAACAGCATCTGCATGTTCTCCCTCTGTATATCCCTCATATTCCGCTCTATATTCGTTAGCAGCGTAATGGTGTACAGGTGCGGTAGAACAATCTGTATCGTGTTCAATAGACGAGACTTATCCACGTATAATTTATACAAGTCTATAAAATCATGATATATACCATCACCGCTTATCTCACCGTCCAACACCTTCTGTATCGTCTTGTTCGGACCCTTCCACACTAACTTCTGCATATCACGGGCAGCCGTTCCTATCACTGAAATCGGCGACTTGCTTCCGGCTTTTTTCTCTAATGCCCGTTGCATCATACTCCCGCATCTGATCTCTACCTCACTCCTTATCTCCGCCCTCTTTGCATACAATCGCTTACGCAATTCATCGTATTTCCCATCCCCACTCTCTTTCTCAATTGCCTCCGCGTGAAACTTATATACCTCCTCACCCAGCTTGTTCGCAGCCTTCTTCAACTCCTTGCGTATGTCCCAACCGCTCTTGTTCTCCTCCAGACTGTCCTTGGCAAAGTCCAAAATCGGATTGAGAATAGCCCTGCCCTCCGCGTCATCACATAGGTTATTGACCATCCTGTCCACACTCTTGTTGTGTATATCCGTCTCATCCAACAGCAGTTGCTGCTCTGCGGGCATTCCTAATTCGTACAGCACCCCTTGCAATACCGACTGGAAGAACGAATCTATCGTTGTTACATTAAAGCGCGCATAATTGTTCAGTATGGCTTTCAGTATTTCCCTCGCACACATTCTTACCTTCTCCTGAGTCTCCTCTGCCATTATATCTGTTTTGACAACTATGTCACTGTCTGTCTTGCCAGCCTTATGATTGTATATGTTCCTGTCTTGATTATTGTGCATCTTGTCGTATTGCAACAGCAGCAACTCACTCAGTTTCTGTTTGAAACCCATAAACGACTTGTCATTCCTGCCTTGACTCAAATCATATAGGTAACTCAATATCCTGTCTTTCATCTCCTTCGTAGCCTTCACCGTAAAGGTCATCGCAACTATATGCTCAAAGGCTTTATAGTTTCCACGCGTCAAAGCCTCATACATCACTATGCTGATGTATTGTGCGGCCAATGTAAATGTCTTGCCGCTGCCTGCCGATGCCTTATACACTGTCATCGGTTCCAATTCTTTCCAACTCGTCTTCATGTCTTTCTTATATTCGTTTCATTCGTATCATTACCTTTTCATCGCTATCATATCAGCTTATTCTATATGATTTTCAATTCTTCCCACATATTATCTGACCCTTTCTCGCTCATATCTTACTCTTTTTCACTTACATCTAACTCTTTCTATCTCATATTCGGTTCGCTCCTATCCACTGGTATTATGGCTCTCTGTCATCCACGCCTGCGCCAATCCTGGCATCATCCCTATATATTTCCGCCAACTAAAACATTATATACACGAAAGATACACGTTAGATATACGTTAGATACACGTTAGATATACGTTAGATATACGTTAGATAAATGGAAAATTACAGGACGTAAAAAGAACCTCATCTCCAATCTAAAGAAGGCTCGCCAACGCAGCATAGTACCTCGGAGAAACAGGTATAGCTTTCTGATTGGGTGTCGTCAGTTCGGCTGTTATCACGCCCTCTTTATCCTTACGCAACACCTTCACATGCACAGGATTGATATAGTAGCTCCGCTGACAACGAACCAAACCATGCTTGCGCATCAATTCCTCCAACGCCACCATTGACGAACGCAACGTGTACTCCCGCACTATATCTCCGTCCTTATACTTGATTATAACGTAGTTCTCTTTTGCCTCTATATACAGCACCGCAGCAGATGCTATTATCAGTTTCACCTGTTTCTGCTGGTCCCTGAACCGCATCAACGTGTCGTCCTCCGCCACCATATCCTCTTTCGCCCCAATTCCGCCCCACACAAGATAGAGGATAATATATGGATATACTAAAATAATCATAAGATAACCCATACTCATCCCAACCATTCCGTAATACGTATACTCCCCTTTGTACATCAGTGTCAGATATAGCGACACAAACAAACTCATTGCCGCCATCTCACCCAAATGCCACAACACCCAACCCATTCTTGACATCCTCGTCCGATGATACGCTATCGCCATCAAAGTCCGCGACAATATCATCACACCTAAGATAATGCAACTCACTATCGTCACATTGAACGAGAACAATCCTCTCTCGCCCATCTCAAACAACTGCACAACCCGTAACGGACGATATAAAAGAGCAAATATAACAAAAAAAACAGGTATGCCCACTATATAATACAGCAAACACTTGATCCGGGTAAAAATCGGTGAAATTAACTGTGATTCTGCCATAATTTTAGTCACTTTTTTTGATGTGACGAAATTTTAATCTCTCTCTTCTCGTCACTGTATTCATTTTTTAGTCACTCTATCTTTGTTTTCCACAAAAAACGTGCCACTTAATCACTTTCTTTTCTCACACCCATTCTATCACCTTACTTTTGCAACGTCAAAACAAAAACAAACGCAAAACTACTGCAAAAAATATAAACAAAAAAACAAACAACTCAAAAAAATACTTACCATTATGTTAGCAGGATTTGGAGATTCAATTATGAAAGGGGTGATGCTTCGTAGTGCTGTCAAGGAAGGTCGTCCCGAGTACGAACTCAGCAAACAGTCCATTATTGAACGTTGCGGACAACAGTTAGGAACGCCTGTGTCTAATTTTGCACGCTTCGGTTGCACTGCACCTATGGGTGAGAAACTTGTCGATAGATACGAATCACGACTCAATCCGGACGAAACAGTACTCATTGGTTATGGCGGAAATGATAGCGACTACGATTGGGAGGCTATCGCCGACCTCCCGGATGATATGCACCTCCCGCGCACACCATTGGACACATTCATTGCCGCATACCGCAATATAATCAGCAAAATACGTCACGCTGGAGCCATACCGGTGATGCTGACTATGCCGCCTATGGACGCTGAACGCTATTTCAACTTCTTTACACGTAACCTCAGCGATTGGCATAAGAAAAACATTCTCTCATGGTTGGGCGGCACTACCGATACTATTATCAAAGGGCACAATATCTACAACGACGCTATCCGACAAATAGCTGATGAGCAGAACGTCCGGCTTCTTGACATAACCTCCGATTTCAACAACTTACAGTCAATCAACTCTATGCTCTGCAACGATGGAATTCACCCTAACGAAGACGGACAAGCATATATAACTAATCTTATTGTCAGTCAGTTAAAACCCATAGCTGCTTAACCCCTACTATTTCCCTTTTTAAGCCTGTCGGATTGCACTCATCGTGCCGTCCGACAGGTGCGTTTCAAATACACTCCCCACCGGTACATCTCCCACCGAACTCAGCGGACGGCCCTTGTATGTTGCTAACGAATAGCCCATCTTATAAATCCTGTCAGGCGAACACGCCGCTAACCTCTGGCGCAACATCTCTATCCTGTGGCGGCGAACCAATACTTGTATCTCGGCTGTCTTCTGCAGGCGCATACGCAAACGCTGCAATCGCTCTGACTGCACTTGCAAACGCTCAATCAAGAAACCCGCCACCGCAGTAGGGGTCTTAAGCGGCTGAAACACAACCATATCCACTATACTCACATCCCGTGTATGACCTATACCCGACAAGATAGGCAACTTGCACCTCGCACACGCTGAAGCTAAATGGTATGAATCAAAGCAACCCAAGTCAGTCGTTGCACCGCCGCCGCGTATAAGTATCACAGCATCAAATTGTTCCGCATACCCATCTATAGTTTGTAATGCCTCAATTATACTTCTCTCTGCTCTCTCCCCTTGCATAATGGCAGGAAAAAGTTGAACCCTGAAAGCAAAATCTTCCTTCCCCAGTTCATCTACAAAATCACCATAACCTGCCGCCTGTTCAGATGACACAACAGCTAACCTCAATGGCAAAGTTGGAAGCCTCAACTCCTGCTGCAATTCTGTCAATCCCTCTTTCTGTAATCTCCGGATAGTCTCCTGACGCTGACGGGCTAAATCACCAACAGTAAAAGTCGGATCTATATTGCGGATGTTCAGACTCAAAGAATAAATTGCATGAAAACTGACCTCCACCTCCACCAGCACCTGCATTCCTGCTTGCAGCCGCTGACCAGTCTCTTGCTCAAAATATGCAGACAACATCGGGTACAGATTGCTCCAGCAAGTGGCTCTCATCTTAGCTGCTAACTGACCATTGGCGGCTTTCTCAACCAGTTCAAAATATCCGTGACCGTTCTTGCTGCTCAGTGACGCAATCTCTGCACGCACCCAAAAAGTCTGCGATGAGAGAATTGCCAGCGACTGATCTATATATGCCGTCAATTGCGTAAGTGTGTAAGGGGTCATAATACAATCCTAATTAAAATAACAAAAAGAAAGATAATCATATACAGAGCCGCCATCGCAGGCAGCGACATCTGCGCGTATGTTACCGCATGAGGCAACTGCTCCACCCAGCCTACAGAGTGGTTCATCAATTCTGCTGTCTTGCTCGTCAGCGTTGCCATCACCTCACCGGCAACAGGCACCCATCCCAGTATCAACAATAACAACGCACTGACCATCAACAGGAAAGCCAATGGTATAACTATCATATTAGTTACAAAAAACAAATTGCTCGTCTGCGAAAAATAATACAACGAAAGAGGTAATGTAAAAATCTGTGCTGCAATCGAAATTATAAGCAACGTGCGAAAATAATTAACTGTCTTAAAGCCGATTGTATCCGTCTTTAGAGGTAGAGGAAACAGAGAACGGATTTTCGGCTCTAACAATATAATACCTGCTACCGCTGCAAAACTGAGTTGAAAACTGACTGAAAATAAATCCAAAGGGCGGAAAAACAATATCACAAAAGCCGTAACCAACAGTGTGTTCATCAAAAATGGCTGTCTATGCCATATCTTAGCCAACTCAACCATACTGACAAAAATCACACTCCTCACCACTGATGGCGTTCCACCAGTCAGCAATGAGTAACCTATCAGCGCGATAATAATCAGCCCGCTCACCACACGCTGGTGATTCCGTGCCTCATACATAGGTGGGTATAGACCGAAACACGTAAAAAGAAAAAACAAAATGCTGTAAATGATGCCAGTATGCAACCCGCTCACTGCCAAAATATGTGCCGCACCTGCTTTCTGAAAACTACCCTTCAATTCCTGATCAAGATCATCCTTATAACCCAGTGTCAATGCCGCTGTCGTGGCAAGTTCCTGACCGGATATACCCATTTGCTTATACCTCTCGTATGCCTTGTGTTGCACCTTTTGGGGCAGCAAAGGCAAAGGCGTAGTCATTGCATAACCTGTTATTTTCCAATCCTTCTTACCCACGTATGCCGTACCGCCTATTCCATTCCTAAGAAGATACCTGCCGTAATCAAAATCTCCCAACTGGCCGCCTTGCTTGAACTGCGCCATGATAAGAATTGTATCCCCCAAAGTCGGTAACGTCCTCGTTGAGTCACTTTGCAGATATAAGTAAGCATGTGTACGTTCAGGCATCACTTCCGCTTCTACCCGCCACGTCTTCGGACACTGTTTCGCATAGTCTTGTACGACCGCCACATACTGCCTTTTCCCCCCGTCTAACGTCTTAGGCATACCTGAAAAATCGTCCCAATGCCACCGATCAGCGAACAAAATCAACACCACCAACGGCACTAACAACAACAATATGGGATACTTCCTGAACATTTTCTGTTTCCTGTGCGAGCCACAAAATTACAACAACAACAGCACACGCACAAATAAATTTTCGCTCTCTTTCTTTGTTTTCAGCATTTTATATTATCTTTGCCGCCGTTAATCAATTAAAAATACAAATACTATGAAAAAAGAAATCGTTGTGGCGCTTATCGTGGCTATAGGCCTCGTTTGTGCAGGATGTATGGTTCATTTGGGTCTCAAATCAATCGCTGACCGTGACCGCTTCGTCACTGTCAAAGGACTCTCCGAAAGACAAGTCAAAGCCGACCATGTCTCATGGCCCATGCACTTCTCCGTTTCAGGTAATGACCTCAAACAACTTACCGTCGATTGTAATGAGTTTATTGACTACCTCAAAAAGTTTATGCAATCCAAAGGTTTCAAAGCTGAAGAAATGCAGGCTGGTTCTGTATCGTTCAGCAACAACTGGAGCAGTTACTATTCAACTCAACGCCCTGAATATCATTATACTCTCTCTTCCTCACTCGTTCTCAACACCACCGATATTGACAACGTTGTCGCTAATCAGAACTGTCTCAACGAACTCCTCGAAAAGGGTATCGTGGTCGAGACAGGATGGAGGGACTATCAGTACAAAGCGTTCACTGACCTCAAGCCAGAGATGATTGCTGAAGCCACTAAAAACGCACGAGTGGTAGCCCAAAAGTTCGCAGACGATGCTGACTGTAATTTAGGTTCAATACGCCAGGCCAACCAGGGCATTTTCTCAATGGAAAACGATGAAGACCAACCATGGCTCATCAAGGTGCGTGTCGTCTCAACTTTCCAATACTACCTCAAATAAACGCCTGAACTTCTAAACAACTGAACAACAAATAAACTTCCAAACGCCTAAACTTCTCTCAACTCCCAACTACAATGTCTTTTTTCTCTTTTTTCAAACGCTCCAAAGAAGATGAGCAAAAAACTTTGGATCAAGGTTTGGACAAAAGCAAACAGTCCCTGTTGTCACGCATAGGTCACGCCATCGTCGGAAAAACAACCATTGACGATGAGGTACTCGACAACCTTGAAGAAGCACTCATTGCCTCCGATGTCGGGGTCGAAACGACACTGCAAATAATTGAACGGCTGCAAAAACGTGTCAAGAACGATAAGTACGTCAGTACCGATGAACTCAACCGTATAATGGTGGACGAAATATGCCTTATGCTCGAAGAAAACACATCCACACGTGAACCGTGTGACGAATCGGCAGACCAAAATAAACCCTACGTCATTATGGTCGTTGGTGTTAACGGAGTGGGCAAAACAACTACCATCGGCAAGTTGGCTTGGAGGTACAAGGAGGCGGGTAAAAACGTCTGTCTCGGTGCTGCCGACACTTTCCGCGCCGCTGCTGTCGAACAACTCTGCATCTGGGGAGAGCGAGTGGGTGTCCCCGTCATCAAACAGCAGCAGGGATCCGACCCTGCATCTGTCGCTTTCGATACACTTCAATCTGCCAAAGCCAACAACGCCGACATCGTTCTTATCGACACTGCCGGAAGACTGCACAACAAAATCAACCTGATGAACGAGCTGACCAAAATCAAGCAGGTTATGAAGAAAGTGGTGCCTGACGCACCGCACGAGGTCCTGCTTGTCCTGGACGGCTCCACCGGTCAGAACGCTTTTGAGCAGGCACGGCAATTCGCTGCCGCCACGCAAATAACCTCTCTCGCCGTCACTAAACTGGACGGCACCGCCAAAGGCGGCGTGGTCATCGGCATCAGCAACGAGATGAAAATACCCGTCCGTTATATCGGCCTCGGCGAAAAAATGGAAGACCTCCAACTCTTCCAGCGCGAACCATTCGTACGCAGCATTTTAGGTATCAATTAAGCAGAAACGCAAGCATCCCAGCTTGCAGTTATAATCATCACCATTACCTATGAAAAAAATCATCATACCTCTTCTCCCTCTCATCTTTCTTGCAAGTTGTTCCCAATCACCCGATGCACCATTCACCGGTGCCCAATGGATAGGCAAAACCATAGCCGACACTGCTTTCTACGATGAAGAAGGTCATTCCCAAGTGCCTGCGTTGTGTCTGAACAACGAGTTTTTGTTGGAAAAACCAGTCAAGAATGCCCGCCTCTATATCAGTGCAATGGGGTGGTACGAAGTGTTTATCAACGGAGAACGTGTCGGAGATGATGTGTTTGGCAACCTCCCCACCGAATACGACCACACCATCTATTACCTTTCTTATGATGTAACGTCCCTCTTGGAGGAAGGCGGGAACACCATCGGCATCATGCTCACTCCCGGATATGCGGTAGGAATGCAGAAAGGTATGGCTCTTTTCGGCGCACCCCGTGTCATAGCCGACCTGCAAATACAAACAGGCTGGAACAAGTGGCAACGTATCCTGACGGACACAACGTGGATAATGACCGACAAAGGTCCCGTTACCCGCAGCGACCTCTACGATGGCGAAACCTATGACGCCCGCCTCGACTTCACACCCTACTATGAACAGGCGCAAGTCCTTCCCGCTCCGGGAGGCAAACTACTTCCACAACCCGCACCATCAATGGCGGTAATGGACACCATAGCCCCATTGTCAGTCAAACCAGTCATCAAAACCGAAAATAAAAAAACAATAGAGACAGGACATTGGCTCGTGGATATGGGGCAGAATATGGTCGGCTGGTTCAGTCTGACCGCCAAAGGAAAGGAAGGGCAGCCTGTCATTATGCGCTTCGCGGAGACCCTGCAGGCGGACAGTATGACCATCTATACCGACAACCTGCGCGATGCACGTTGCACCAATACCTATATCCCCGCAGAGGACGGCGAATTCACCTATTGCCCTTCAACCGTCTATCAGGGATTCCGTTACGTGGATATAGAAGGTTTGGAAGAAGCGCCCTCCTTGAGTGATATGAAAGGCTTGGTCATCTACGACCGTATGACTTCGACTTCCTCGTTTGAGTGTTCCAACGATATTCTCAACCGCCTCCACAGGGCGGCTTACAACGGCATACGCGGCAACTACCACGGTATGCCCACCGACTGCCCGCAGCGCGATGAGCGGCTCGGCTGGCTCGGCGACCGCTTCACCGGCGCGTACGGCGAGAGTTACCTCTTTGACAACCACGAGTTCTACCTCAAGTGGCTGCAGGACATTGAGGACACGCAGGACTCTTTGGGTCAGGTGGCGCATATAGCCCCGCAATACTGGCTCCGCCTTCGTTCCGCTAACGTTACTTGGTGCGGCACATATATCAGCATCGCCTATATGCTCCTCCAGCGTTACGGAGATGAGCAGGGTTTCCGACTTCACTATGACTCGATGCGCCGCTGGGTGCAGTTCATTGTTAACAACGCGATGGAAGACGGTCTCGTGGTCAAGGACACCTACGGCGACTGGTGTATGCCCCCCGAGAGCCAGGAACTGATTCATAGCAAAGACCCGTCCCGCATCACCGAAAAAGCCGTCCTCTCCACCACGGTCTTCTACCAGCTCCTGGGTTATATGCAGGAGTTCGCCCGCCGTATGGGCAAGACCGCTGACCAGCAGGAGTATGCCGCCCTTGCCGAATCGCTCAGACAGGCTTACAACGCCCGCTACTTCAACCCCGAAACGGCGCAGTACAGCAACAACACCGTCACCGCCAACATCCTTTCGCTGGCTCTCGGACTCGTTCCCGAAGGACAGGAGCAGCGTGTGATGGACAATATCGTGGATGTGACCGTCAACCGTTTTGACAGTCACGTCAGTGTCGGCGTGCTGGGCATACAGCACCTGATGCGCACGCTCACCCGCATGGGGCATCCAGAACTGGCGTATCGGATCGCTACCAACACGTCCTATCCTTCGTGGGGCTATATGCTTGAGCACGGAGCCACCACCATCTGGGAGCTGTGGAACGGCGACACCGCCAATCCGGCGATGAACTCCGGCAACCACGTAATGCTTCTCGGGGATGTCCTGCTCTGGATGTATGAGGATCTGGCAGGCATCCGTCCTGCGTGCGACGCTCTGCCCGATGCGCCTGACGCATACAGGCAACTCTATATGCAGCCGTATTTCGCTCCCGGACTGGACTACGTGAAGGCATCCTATCAGTCGCCCAACGGACTTATTGTCAGTGAGTGGAAACGACAAGAAGGAAATATCATTCACTGGAGTGTCACTCTCCCCAAAGGTGTTTCAGCCATAGTGCAACTTCCCAATCAGACACAACAAACCTTCAACGAATCATTCGTCTGTACCATCGACCAATAGCATTAGGGACTCTGTCCCTCACATATACAATAATCCTCCTGTTATTTCAATAGCAGGAGGATTTTGTGTCAACAGGAGCGCAAGCGTCCCGCTTGCGGTGAAAACTCATCAGTGGAAAAACAGATACCCCAGCAATATAGCTGCCAATATGCCGAAGAAGTCGGCTATTAGACCGCAGACCACCGCATAGCGGGTGTCCTTGATATGGACGCTGCCGAAATAGACGGCAATGATATAGAACGTTGTGTCCGTGCTGCCCTGCACGATGCTCACTAACCGCCCCACAAACGAGTCCGCTCCGTACTGTACCATCGTGTCCACCATCAGTCCTCTCGCACCGCTGCCGCTCAATGGGCGCATTAGCGCGGTCGGAAGAGCGGGTACCCAGTCTGCGTTCAGTCCCGACAACGTAACCAACCACGTAACGCCGTCTACCACATACTCCATCGCACCGCTCGAACGAAAAATACCTATCGCTACCAGCATAGCTATCAGGTAGGGTATAATGCCGATGGCGGTCTGGAAACCGTCCTTTGCACCATCTATAAATGCATCATAAACATTGATTTTCTTCACAATACCGACTACCAAGAACCACACAATCACGCCCAATAGTATGACAGCTGCCAATACTCCTGACCACTTCGACACTGTATCCTGTGGCAGATTCATCGCTGCCCATATTACCAACCCCACGAATGCGGTCAGACCACCTAACGTTCCTATCACAACGCGGTTGAACAAGTTGATTTTCTGCGCAACTGCCACACTGACGATACCCGCCATCGCGGCAAAGTAAGTGGCAAGAAGGATAGGGAGGAAAACATCCGCTGGATTAGCGGCACCGAGTTGGGCGCGGTAGGTCATAATGCTCACCGGTACCAGCGTCAAACCGCTCGTTACCAACACCATAAACATTATCATTGAGTTCGATGCACGTTCCTTGTCCTTGTTCGTCTCCTGCATCTCGCGCATCGCCTGCAGCCCTAACGGCGTGGCGGCGTTATCTATGCCTAACATCGTTGCGCTCAGATTCATCAGCATACTGCCGAATGCCGGATGCCCCTTGGGCAGGTCGGGAAACATATGCGTGAAAAACGGACTGACCACACGCGACATCTGACTCACCACGCCGCTCCTCTCGCCTGTCTTCATGATCCCCATCCACAACGACAGAACACCCGTCAATCCGATAGAGATTTCAAAGCCCGTCTTTGCACTCGCAAACGTTGAGTTCAGCATCGCCGAAAAAACGTCTGTATCGCCAGTCACCACCGAATGAATGATACCCACCGCAACACCGATGAGTATCAATCCTATCCATATATAATTCAGAGCCATCTATCGGCAGTTCTTGAATGCGTTCTTACCTACTTTGATACCGCTCACGTCCGGCGTTTGCAACTTGATGCAGTTGAAGAATGCCTCCTGACCTATCTCCTCTATCGAATCCGGCCAATCAACCTTCTGCAGATTCTTGCATTCCGCAAAAGCACTCTTCCCTATCGACACCAGACTCTTCGACATCTTTACCTCTTGCAGGCTCCTGCACGTGGCAAAAGCGCGGTCACCCACTTTCTCAAGCCTGTCGTTCATATACACCTTGCGCAGATTGATACATTGCTCAAACGCACCTTCACCAAGTGTTTCCAACTCTTTTGGCAGACTTAGCTCCGTCAGCTTGATGCAATGCACAAAAGCACCTTTCTCTATGATGTGTACATGCTCGTTCATCGTAAGTCGCGCTAACATCTGGCAGTTGGCAAAGGCGTTCTTGCCTATGCGGAACAAGTCCTTCGGTATATTGATTTTCTCCAGCATCAGACAACCCATAAAAGCCTCATCATCTATTGAGTACAGACCTTCCGGCAGCACCATTCCGTACAGACGGTTGCAATCCTTGAAGCAACCCTTGCCTATCTGGGTCACTGCGTATGGAACCTCCACCTTGAACAGCGTCTGACAACCAGCAAAAGCCATCTCACCTAAATATTCAACTGTATTCGGAAAATTGATATCTTCCAACTGTGAGCAACCGTAGAAAGCACCATCGTCTATACGCTCCGCCTCTTTCGGCAGTTGGATGTGCTTGAACTTGCGGCACATGGAGAAGCAGCCAAGAGGAACACCTTTCAGGTTGTCAGACAGCACCTGTTGCTCCAGATTAAGGCAGCCATAGAACGCCCACGCGCCTAATGACTCCAGAGTCGTCGGCAGCGTGGCGGTAGTAAGACGCTCGCAGCCGTAGAAAGCGTACATGCCCACTTTCGTCACCGTCTGCGGTATCACCGCCTCATGCAACTCAGTACAACCCATAAACGCTCCCGCAGGTATCTCCCACAGGCTGTCAGGCAGGACGATGCTCACCAGCGTCTTGTTATCCTTGAACGCACCTGAGGCAATCAGACGGACAGGTTTCTTCGCAGAAAAAGTGTACTTGCTCTTTATCGCTTCATTGGTCTTGAGAAGACAACCGTCCACTATCAACGAACCGCGTTTCCAGCGCGCCTCGTCCGCGTAGATAGCCGTACCCGTCAGTATATCCTCGCCTAAATGAAGCACAGATTTGGGTATATTGACTTTCTCTAAATTCTTGCAACCCTTGAACGTGTCGTGGTCTATTTCTTTCAATCCTTCAGGAAGTATGACGCGGGTCACCGTCTTGTTGTTCTCAAAAGCACCCGCTGCAATCAGACGCACGCCTTCAGGCACCTCATACTTGGCGGAGATATCCTTGCTCGTAGCTATCAGACAACTGTCTATAATCAGCACTCCGTCCTCCCAGAACGTCTTGTTCTTCATCAGTCCCGTACCATCAAATGCGTTGCGGTAGATGTGCTCGATGCTCGACGGGATGACGATGGCTTCCAGGTTCTTGTTGCCTTTGAAGGCTTTCTCCCCGATCTCCGTCACGCGGAATGTGCGTGTACCGACCGTTATCTCCGACGGTATGACCAAGTCGCCGTAGGCTTTAGGTGTCTCCGTCACTTGTGCCGTTCCCTCTATCGGGTCAAGCAGGTAATAAATCTCATTAAACAACGTCTTCTCTTGCCCATAGCAAGCCAACATCGCCCCTAACACACAAAGGGCTGACATTACCATTCTCTTCATATTCTCATTTATTCTTTTGTTCATATATAGGCGGACATCTCGACTGCGGTGTTCGCTTGGGGCGCGGGTGTCTCGCCTGCGGTTAAACAACGCCGCAAAATTACACCATATTTTTTGTCTGCACAAATCTTTTTTCCCTCCCCTCTTCCCGCATTCCTGCCACACTCTACCCCATATCTATAGTATGATATTAGTATATGATTAGTATGTGATTAGTATGTTACTCTGCTAACCTCACCGTAAAAACGCACAACATAAGCATAAAAAAGTTGCCCGGCAACTTTCATTGTCGGGCAGCCCTCCATATCTTTCAAAAAAAGATTAGATAACGCCTTGCTCAAGCATTGCCGTTGCCACTTTCATGAAACCTGCGATGTTGGCACCCTTGACGTAGTCAACCTTACCATCGGCTTGTGTGCCGAACTTCACGCACTGTTCGTGAATCGACTCCATAATATGGTGCAGACGCTCGTCCACTTCCTCACCTTTCCATGTCAGGTGCTCGGCGTTCTGAGTCATCTCCAGACCTGATGTTGCCACTCCGCCTGCATTAACGGCTTTGCCCGGAGCGAACAGGAATCCTTGCTTCTGCATATAGTGAATAGCGTCAGCCTGGCAGCCCATGTTCGAGATCTCTGCGCAAATCTTGCAGCCGTTCTTCTCCAGTTCCTTGGCATCCTCCAGACTCAGCTCGTTCTGGAATGCTGACGGCATGGCGATGTCGCAAGGTACTGACCATGATTTCTTGCCTGCGGTGAACTTCGCCTGTGCGGGGAACTTCTGTGCCATCTCTTCCACTTTGTTGTGGTTCGAAGCACGCATGTCAAGCATATAGTCAATCATCTCGGGAGTGATACCGTCCTTAATCTCGCATACGCCGTCAGGACCGGAAATAGCCACCACTTTCGCACCGAGTTGGACAGCCTTCGTTGCCGCACCCCATGCCACATTACCGAAGCCCGACAATGCAACGCGCATTCCACGTATGTCCTTGCCTGCCTTGTGAAGCATGTGCTGCGTGAAATACAACGCACCGAAACCGGTTGCTTCAGGACGCAGTACCGAGCCGCCGAACGTCATTCCCTTGCCGGTCAGAACGCCTGTATGATACTGACGGGCAAGCTTTTGGTACATACCGTTTAGGAAACCGATCTCACGGCCGCCTACGCCAACGTCACCGGCGGGAACATCCTGGTCGGGACCTATGCAACGCCACAACTCCAGCATGAAAGCTTGACAGAAACGCATAATCTCAGCGTCTGATTTGCCAACGGGGTCGAAATCCGAACCTCCCTTGCCACCACCCATAGGCAATGTGGTCAATGCGTTCTTGAATGTCTGCTCAAAGCCTAAGAACTTCAACATGCTCGGAGTAACGGCCTTGTGGAAACGCAAACCGCCTTTGTACGGACCAATAGCACTGTTGAACTGTACACGATAACCAAGGTTAGTCTGTACCTGGCCCTTGTCATCTACCCATGTCACACGGAACGTGAAGATACGGTCCGGCTCTACCATACGCTCTACAATCTGAGCCTTCTCAAATTCAGGGTGCTGGTTGTACACTTCCTCGATTGACTCGAGAACTTCCTGAACGGCCTGCAGATACTCTGCCTCGCCCGGATGCTTCGCAGCAAGACGCTGCATAATTTCAGCTGTTTTCATGCTAAAAATAAGTTAATAATTTTGGTTTTTATTTGGTTTGTAACAATCTGTTGTCTTGTTTTCTTTCAACTATAAACTCTCAACTTCTCTCGACACTCAACCATCAACACTCAACTCTCAATTATCAACTCTCTCGTGCCGCAAAAGTACAGCGACTTTTTTGTATAAAAAAATAAAAATGTCATTTTCACATTACAAACCCCAAAATCTCAAAAAACCACCCCCCGTATCACCTTTTCGTGATGCGGGGGGTGGGATTCCAAAGTTGCGGTGCCTACAGTTCCAGACGTTTGTTACCCGGTGCATCGTAGATGCCCGACAAACTGCTCTCTTCGCCGCCAGCTGCTA
>JAIKXR010000027.1 GCA_024683975.1 Paludibacteraceae bacterium | reverse complement strand
ACTCGATTCGCGCCATATCAAAGTCCAGACAGATATGTCTGGTACATACAAAGTCTATGACGTGACCGGCAAACAAATAATGAGCGGGTATTTCGGAGAAGAATATGGCAATCCCGTGATTGTGTTCAGCCCGGCTACGGCCGACGGCGCATACATCATTCGTTTCAACGCCAATGACGGAACGAAAGACACAAAAAAATGGCTGATCAGGTAAATATCAGTATAACCAACAAAGGCTGTCTGACACTGATGTCGGACAGCCTTTTATATGAAACATAACACTATTATGAAAAGAGCAGTTATACTTCCACTTATTGTTCTGTCCGTTTGTTCCTGCCGCAAAGAAGAGATACTATGGCAGTCAGAAACGGAAAATAAAGGAGACACCGTCAAGAACGAGATTATCGGATTCTACTTGCTCAACGAGGGCAATATGGGTTCAAACAAAGCCACATTAGACTATTACGACTATTCGACAGGCGTTTATCACCGCAATATCTACAGCGAGCGCAATCCAGACCGTGTGCAATCGTTAGGCGATGTGGGTAACGACCTGAAAATCTATGGTAATCGCCTGTATGCGGTCATCAACTGCTCCAACCTTGTTGAGGTTATGACTGCCGACTCTGCTAAACATATAGGTACCATCGAGTGTCCTAACTGCCGCTATTTGCGTTTTAAGGACGGTTACGGATATCTGACATCCTACGCCGGACCGGTACTCATTGACCAAGACTACAAGCAGAAAGGCTATGTCGCTAAATTCGATACCGCCACATTAGAGATAATTGACACCTGCCACGTAGGTTTTCAACCTGATGAATTGGAGATAGTCGGCAATCGCTTATATGTCGCCAATTCCGGCGGATATATGGTGCCTAATTACGAGAACACGGTCAGCGTCATTGACATCGCAACAATGCAAGAGGTTAAACGCATTGAGGTGGTCAACAACCTGCATCACCTGCGCGTGGACGGTCACAACCAGTTGTGGGTCACTTCACGAGGAGATTATTACAACCAGCCTTCACGACTCTATTGTATTGACATTCTGACTGAAACGCTTATAGACTCGGTGGATGTTGCTGTCAGCAATCTTTGGTTAGACGGCGACAGTCTGTATGTTTATGGCACAGAATGGAGCTATGTCAATATGGACAACACAATTACATATTCTATCGTCAATGTTCTCACTCACGAGGTCGTCAATCGTCAGTTCATCACCGACTCCGAAGTGCTGATTACCATTCCCTACGGCATTATGGTTCATCCTGTGACGAAAGACATCTATGTGACCGATGCGAAGAATTACGTCTCTCCAGGAGTCTTGTGGTCTCTTGACCATAACGGCAAAAAGAAGTGGACGGTACGTACCGGTGACATACCCGCCCAATTCGCGCTGCTTTATAAATAAACAGGAAATACAATCATATAGCAAGGCTCTGCTAATCTGTAAAGATAGCAGAGCCTTGCTATTAATTTACAGTTCCTGCCCTGCGGCATTCACTTTCTTGCCGTTGATATAAATTACCATCTTGCCGTTCTCTATACGCTTGACGGCTTCAGTGGTTTGCTCAACTGTTTCGGTTGCCGTTTCCACTTGCTTTTCAAATACCGCTGTATAGGTAGCATCCTTGGTTACTTCTATTTCACGAGGGTTGTCGGTGTTGCCGTCGCTCCATTTCGTAAACTCATACCCATCATCAGCTGTGGCTTTAAGCGTCACTATCTTGCCATAGTCATAGGTTCCCGCGCCGGTCACATTGCCGTGTTCTCCTGTAACGGTGATGATAAACTGGTCAATAGCGAATTCCGCTGTATAGGTCTCATCCTTGGTGACGGTAATCTCGCGTTTGGCATTCGTGTTGCCGTCTGACCATCTTACGAAGTGATAGTGTTCATCCGCTTTGGCTTCGAGCGTCACTTTCATATTATAGTCATAGGTTCCAGCGCCGGTCACCTTGCCGTGTTCGGCCTTGACGGTAATCGTAAACTGGTCAATGGCAAAGACTGCCGTATATGTGGCATCAGCATTCACCGTTACCTCGCGGGTGGCGTTAGTGTTGCCGTCAGACCATTTGACGAAGTGGTAGTGTTCGTCAGCTACCGCTTTAAGCGTCACTTTTGTTCCATAATCATAGGGATTGGAACCCGCGCCGGTCACCTTGCCATGTTCTGCCTTGACAGTGATGGTAAACTGGTCAATAGCAAAGACTGCCGTATATGTGGCATCCGCATTCACCGTTACCTCGCGGGTGGCGTTAGTGTTGCCGTCAGACCATTTGACGAAGTGGTAGTGTTCGTCAGCTACCGCTTTAAGCGTCACTTTTGTTCCATAATCATAGGGATTGGAACCCGCGCCTGTCACCTTGCCATGTTCTGCCTTGACGGTGATGGTAAACTGGTCTATGGCAAAGATTGCTGTATAAGTGGCATCGGCGGTCACTGTCACTTCGCGGGTGGCGTTAGTGTTGCCGTCAGACCATTTGACGAAGTGGTAGTGTTCGTCAGCGACGGCTTCGAGTGTCACTGTTGTTCCGGCTTCGTAGTTACCTGCTCCTTCCACCTTGCCGTTTTCACCATTCGCGGTCAGTGTATAACTGTTCTTCGGGTCGCGCAGAGAAACGTCTTCGAGTATAGCACCCAGATTATCAGCACTCTCATCATTACCTGATGCATCGGGAGTGTAGAATTCCTCTTCGTCAATGAAGAGGATGTTTTCATATATACTGCGGAAGAGCATTTCTGGATTGACTCCGAAGTCGGCATCAACGCCGGATACCTCAAGAGCCATCTCGGCGGCAGCATAATCAACACCCACTATATCCAGCATCAGCTCATCAAATGCGTCCCGACCGTCTTGAACCTCGTTATCAGCGAAGAACACATCCTCGTCACCGCGTGACAATGCGCACAAAGCCTGGTGCATATCCTTGAAAAGATATTTATGAACCACATCCCGCATTCCCTTTGCATCATATTTGTCAAGCAAAGACACATCAAACACCTCTTGCAGTTTGGGGTACTTCTTCACCTTCTCTTTTATCTCGCCAACTCTTGAATAAAGCATTGAAGCGATTGTACTGATAGCACCGTTGGTCAGCACTGTATCACGGTCATAGCCTTCGGCTTGATACTTGGTGATTTCTGTACCCTCAAAGGTCATTGTACCCTTTTTCGTGTCAAGCTTACCTATGCGAAGCGGGCTGGGATACGAACTGGTCGAACCGGTTGAAATATCGTATAAATCGCCATATTTAGTGGCTATATGCGAGGCTGTATGAAGGTGTGCGTGTCCGGTGAACACTACATGCACATGAGATGCAGTCAGTTGCTCTTGGATGGTGGCAAGAGGAATCATCCCCTCCTTCATATTGGCTATGTGACTCTGATCGATAAGCGTCTGACCGTTAATGTGTTCCATTATCGGGTGGTGAGCCATAACAAGGATATTTTCGCGACCGTCTTTCAACGCTTTTTCCGTACACTGGCTCAAGAAGGTCATCATTCCTTCGGTGAAACCACCTGCCGACTTGTGACCGCCGATATTTGACTCATTCGTATTCAGACCGATAATTGCGATGTCGTCAAAGAGATAAGTCATATATGCCAACGAGTCAGCGTCCTTGTCAAGACGCATTACTGCATCTTTGTAACCGAAATTGCCGTATAGTTTGGCGAAATTGACCGCGGAGCAGTTGTCTGTCTTCACGCCTTTACCGCTTGAGTAGTCCTTTGCACCGGGATCGGAAATATCGTGGTTGCCGGGTATGACGAATACCTCAATACCTTCATCTTCCAATTCAGCGAATTTCTGTGCCACGTATTGGTGGTTTTTCAACTCACCGTTGTAGGTCAAGTCGCCAGGCACAAGCAGAAAGGCGGGGGCGTTGTCTTTGACACGCTGAATGGCAAGGTCAAACAACTCTTGGGAGTGCTCCACCATCTTCGGATCTGAATAGAAAACCTCAGGGTGGTTCTCATCGAACAGCTGCTTCACCATCACGTGCATGTCGCTCATTACCATAAAGGTTTTCTCGTCGGCATACACAAACGCGCATACCGTGAGCATAAGAAAGATAAGTGTCTTTTTCATAGAATTATTTTTATTTGGTTATTTATTATCAATACGTTTGTCCCAATATGCTCATTCGTCTGCCGTTCACGTAAATCACAATCCGGCCATCCTCAAGACGCTTCTCGCCTTGCCATACATCTTCATAAACATCATCCACTGCACTTATCGTACCTTCCCTTACGTTTATCTGCCTCATTGTTGTGCAGGAAGCATCAGATGTCGTCACTTGCTGCTCATTGATTGTGACATAATTGTAATAAACGCTGCCAAAAATGTTTTCCGGCATTATCGAACTGTCTATATTGATTCCTTTCTTTGCCAGTACAGGCTGAAGAAGAGGCAGTGCCAACGATACATCCATGCCGATAAAGGCTTTTAACATATCATAACTCGTTGTAACAGCCGCATTATAAGCGCTGTCTGTATCAAAATACACATTGGCGTTCTCATCGCCACGGGATATGGAAGTGAAAGCATGGTGAATCTCTTTTCCCATATACAGCCATACTATCGTCTTCAGACTCTCTTTGTCAACGTTCTCAAATGCACCGCCGCTGAACATAACTTTCATCATCGGGTCTTTTTCTATCATCTCCCTCAACTCCGTAAATTTCGGATAAATTCTCTCTACTGCCGCATTAACCGCCGCCTTCGCCAATACCGTATCTCTTTCATATCCTTCTTGCTGATAGACTGTTATCATTTCGCTTGTTATGCTCAAATCGCCAGTCCCGACATCCATTGTCACGTGCCTCATCGGACTGGGGAAAGAGCAGAGCGAACCGGTCGATATATCGTACAAATCGCCGTTGGCAGTCGGCACGCGGGCTATCGTGTGCAAATGTGCATGACCTGTAAACACTGCATGAACGTGCGAGGCTGTCAGTTGCTCCTGTATCTCACTCAACGAAATCATTCCTTTAGACATATTGGAGATATGACTTACATCCACTCTCGACTGATTATCAACATGCTCCATTATCGGATGGTGAGCCATCACTATTATGTTGGTTCTTCCGTCAGTCATCGCTTTGGCAGTACACTCTCTCAAAAAATCCAATGCCCCTTGGGTTATTCCGCCGGCTGATTTGTGTCCGCCGATGTTCGACTGGTTGGTGTTCAAGCCTATGATAGCCATATCTTCTGCCACATAAACCATATACGACAACGAATCACTCTCATTGTCCAACCGTTTCACAGCGTCCTTATAACCATAGTCGGCATATATCTGCGCAAAACCTTCGGCTGACAGATTCTCCGTCAACACACCCTTGCCGCTCGAATAATCCTTCGCTATTGGAGAACTTACGTCATGATTGCCCGGTATCACGAAAACCTGAGTACCTGCGGCTTGAATCTTCGCCAGCTGACTCGCCACATACTCGTGGCTCTTCTTCTCGCCGTTGTATGTCAAATCGCCGGTAATCAGCAATAACTGCGGATGGACAGCCAAAACACGATCCACTGCCATATCAAACAACTCAGCCGAATGTTCAACCATCTTCTGATCCGAATAGAATATCGACGGGTTATTCTTATCCCATAGCGAGTTGTCCAACACGTGGATATCACTCATCACCATTATACTGCGTTCCTCTGCACGCAAAAGAACGGCTGATAGTAACAACAATAAAAAAAGCGGTAATTTCTGTTTCATATCTGTTTTAATTTGATTCCGTATTATTCAACTCATTCGCAATTATTCTACTCTGTTTTAATCAAATCCCGCAAGTTGTACCCAGAAAGTTACGCAAAACTCGGTTGCGGCACAACTCTGCAAAATTCCACATAAATCTACATAACCTCTCATACCACGTAACCCCACATACCACGCAACCTCTCCCAAACCAAGACATCCCATAAAAACGCCGCAAAGATACAATAAAAATAACAATCATATAACAACTTTCGTTTTTTTTCATTTTTTCACAACAATTAATTTCCGTCAAAAACTCATTTTCCATTTTCCCCACTTCCTTTACACAACCATAACATATATCACCATACACTATCACACACCTCATATCTTACATCACCTGCCCATCACACTTTCTGCAACACAACCACAACCACAACCACAACCACAACCACAACCACAACCACAACCACAACCACAACCACAACCACACCTAATGCAACTACTCACACCTCACACCTCACACCTCACACCTCACACTTACAACCACTGCCTGCACATACCGGTCTCTTCCTTTACCCTTTTACTGTTTGCCACGCCTGCTCTCGCGATTCGTACAAGACAAATATGCCTTGTACAATATGAAATTATTATGTGATTAGTATGTGGTTAGTATGTGATTAGTATGTGATTCTCGGATGTACACGAAAAAAATAACGCGCAACTAAAAAACCGTTGCACGTCAGAATTTCTTTCTCATTTCACTTCCGCTATCAATCCAATCCACACAATATCAACACCTAATCCCTGATAATTGTAAACACATATTCCCCGTCATCCCTCAAATCAAGCCGTAAGATCCTGCTTGCCTCTGCCCGCGTCGTATCTCCTTGCCTGTACCTGCACACATAATCTGCCCTACTCACTATCTGCTTGTCAATCTCTGCAAAGCACTGCGGAGATTTCTGTCCGCTCACATTAGCCGATGTAGATACTAATGGCCGTCCGAGTCTTGCACACAACTCACCCGAGAAAACCTCCTGCGTAACACGTATGCCTGCCGAACCGTCAATTGCACGCAAAAAAAACGGTATATTCTTCACATGCGGATAAATAATCGTTGTCGGTTTGTCCCCATTCTCTTGTAAAAACGCTGTTACAGAATCAAATACCTCCTCCGGCATATCAACATACTCTCTCAATCTCTCCGTTCTGTCCGTCAGCAATATCAACGCTTTAGAGTCATCCCTTTGTTTAATCTCGAACACACGCCTGACTGCATCTTCATTTGTCGCATCGCAGCCAATGCCCCATATCGTGTCCGTGGGATACAATATCACACCGCCGTCACGAAGCACACCAACAGCCCTTTCTAAATCGTCCAATGAATATGGCATAACTCTCAATTATCAATTATCACCGTCTCACGTACCTCGCCGTATCCCTGTCTATATCTTTCTCCTTGAGCGACTGACGTTTATCATAGTTATGCTTGCCTTGTGCAAGACCAATCTCCATCTTGGCAAGCCCCTTCTCCGTAAAAAAGATTTTCAGAGGGATAATCGTCTTGCCGCTGTCCGCCACTTGTCTCTCTAATCGTCTCAATTCTTGACGGTTAAGCAGCAGTTTACGCACCCGCATCTCATCATGATTGGCGTAGGAGCCGAACTTATACGGTGATATGCGCATCTGCTTAACCCACAACTCACCGTTTTCAAACTGACAATATGCATCTGTCAGCGATGCCTTACCCTCTCTGATTGACTTGATTTCCGTACCATACAGCACTATTCCCGCTGTTAAACGACTGATTATAAAATAGTCGAACGTTGCCCGACGATTAACTATTGATGCCATAATAACTATTCTATTCTCAATTCTCAACTAACACATACCCCTTCCCTCTGACAGGAATGATACTTACTCCGCTATCATCACCTAAATGATGTCTTAACCTATTGATATACACACTCAGCGACCGCGAAGCAAACACATCCTCACTCGCCCATATCGAACGCAGTATATGTGACCGCAATACTGTCTTGTTCTTATACCTGCATAGCAACAACAGCAAGTCACTTTCCCTGATTGACAGCGTCTTATCACCCAACCTGTGAGCCTTGCCGTCAAACTTCATGCCGCACAACTCAAATTCTGTAGGCATCGTATCTTCCTTGTCAGGAGCAACCAAACGTATCAACGCCTTCAATCTCGCTATCAGAACATCCATATCTGCAGGGATAGTGATATAATCAGCCGCACCAGACTTCAATGCCAACAACTGCTCCTCACGCGATGAAACAGGTGACAACATAACCACCGGCAAATGCGGATTATGGACACGCAACTGATTAACCAGTTCAAATGCACTATGTCGGGCAAGATTGCTGTCCACCATACACAATTCAATCAAGTGGTTTCCCAACATCGGCATCACCTGTTCCGCATCCATCGTTGTATATACGGTAAAATCCCGTTCACGCATATAATCACCTAACAACGACAAGTAAACCGGGTCGTGATGACATATTATTATTGACGGCTGTAGCATAACTGTCAAATTCTGAAACCTATACCGGCATCTATAAACTCTGCCTTGAAAATGTGCAACTTAAGACCTGTATACACAAAGAAATGTTGTCCGCAATAGTAGCGGAGGATGAGTCTCTGATAGCACCATCCGTCCTGAACATTGCTCGCTTTTGTCGGATCGTAGGAGTAAAAAATGCCCCTGTTCAAAGGTTTGCCACCATTGGCAGTTACTGCGCTGAAAGGTTCCAGATTCTTCACAGGATCAAACAAGTAGATACCCACATGATAACCGAAAGTCAAGTTGCCCAATACAAACTCCGGTTGGATACTCACACCCGCTCTGAAACAGTTAAGCGTCTTGCTCTCACTCAGATAAGTCTTCTTATATTCCGTCACATGAGCCGTTCCCTCACCCGCAAAACTCTTATATATAGCCGCGTATGCACCGTCATAATACATATCCGCGCCGATACCTATACGGAAGATGCTGTAGGGCTGCCAATAGGCTGCGAGGCTGAAGGAAGCGGCAGCAAACCAATCTCGGTCTTTATAATAAACGCTTCGCACACCAGCCCCGAAGGTGAAATCTATACCCCATTTTTTGGTTACGCCATCGTGCAGTTTGGACGGAACATCTGAATCAGGCTTGAAGTAATGAAAACCGTTAGTTTTGTATGCCGGAGTATATGCCACACCCACCTCTGCATTGAACATATTGTAACCCCCGTTAGGGGTCATCACACTACCGTTACTCAAGTGCTGCCATCCGCCCGAAAAGGTGAAATCCCAACACTCTGCCAAAGCCACATCAAGATATATGCCGCCGGACATGAAAACATTGGCTATGCTGCCTATCGACTGGTTGGCAATCGGCTTGTTGTTCTGCTTCAATGCCATCCACTTCTGGTCAGATGGCACAGTATTGGCATACGTCCTGTTGACAAATGCCAAACCCAAACCCGGACGCAAACCAAAAGTCACACGCGGTCTGTTCAGCAACGGCACGTTCAGATATGTATAAGGCGCAAACGCCTGACCCAAATACTGCTGTTGCCCCATATCAAAAACAGAAAAGGCTAATCCCACCGATGCGTTGTTCCATTGTTGAAGACATTTCCACCTGCCTGTCGGCAGAAACTCTATCGCAACCGTTCCGCCTGTAATAACAGGCCGGTCAAACTTAAAGTCCCTGACCTTGTCATCCCTGTTCAGAAACCCTACCGTACCCGACATCCTATACCGCAACTGATATGAAATCTCTGTTTGGGTCCTCTTACTGGCTTTCTTGTACAAACGGGGAGTCGCAGACAACGACACTCCGCCCGCAACAAACAAAATCATAAGCAAAAAAACACGAACTACCCGCTCCGTAACTCTTATTCTATGTCCTTCCGTTATTGACATCTTTCCTGACTGATTCATTTGGTCAAAAACTTGTTCACTCTCTCCAATAGTTCTTTTTCTGCCTTCTCAAGATTATCATTCACTATTATTATGTCGAAATTATCCTTCTCTCTCAACTCCACTTCCGCTTTGGCTATCCTCTCCTCTATCTTCTCGGGCGTATCGGTCGCTCTCTTTATCAGCCTGTTGCGCAACTCATCAACACTCGGAGGAGCAACAAATACGGACAACGCCTTCTCACCAAATATACGCTTCAGGTTCATCCCGCCCATCACATCCACATCAAACACAGCATTATGCCCTTTCTTCTCAATACGCTCAATCTCACTCTTCAACGTACCGTAATAAGTACCCGCATACACTTTCTCATATTCCACAAAAGCACCCTCACGTATAAGACGCTCAAACTCGGCATTGCTTATAAAATAGTAGTCCACTCCATCCTCCTCCTTTCCGCGAGGTTGACGGGTGGTACAAGACACCGAAAACTCCAAATCATTACGATTCTCAAGCAGATAATGAACCAATGTGGACTTGCCACTGCCGGACGGGGCTGAAAATATCAGTATCATAACACGTTGAGCACCTGCTCTTTTATTTGTTCCAACAAATCTTTCATCTTCACCACTATTATCTGCATCTCACTGTGATTGGCCTTCGAACCCAATGTATTAATCTCCCTGCCCATCTCCTGCGACACAAAACCTAACTTCTTCCCTACCCCGTCTGCGCCCTCTTGGCCCATAGTCTCGCGGAAATAACGGATGTGATTTCTCAACCGCACCTTCTCCTCCGTTATATCCAGTTTCTCAAGATAATAGATGAGTTCAGCCTCAAGCCTGTTAGCGTCCACTTGCTGCTGTTGCTGTTCGCTCAGTTCGTTCAACCTGCCTGTCAGACGCTGTTTTATCTTCTCTATCCGCTCTTTCTCAAACGGTTCCACTTGACCAAGCAGGTTCTCTATACCATCTAACTTGTCACGAAACATATCCTCTAACGCCCGTCCTTCCTGCTCCCTGAAAGCGACAAAAGCTTCCAATGCATCCTCTATGGCACGCTGCATCAACTTCCACTCCTCATCCGAAACAGTTGCTTCCGCACCGCTCTGCATCACACTCGGCAAGCGCAAAATGGCACCGAATAACTGCTCACCTTCCGCGCCAAGACCCGCTTTCAATTCACTTAACTGATTGTAGTAAAACCGAAAAGCCTCCTTATTGATGGAAGGAAAGGCTTGAGGAAATACTTCTGTACCTGACTGACTGTCCAAAGGCACCTGTGCGATGATCAGATCCGCCTTCCCACGCTGTATCCGTGAAACCAGCATCGAACGTATGTCCTGCTCACGTGTCCTATAAAACGGACTGATTTTAAAGTTCAAATCCAATTGTTTCGAATTGAGACTGCGTATCTCAATCAGTGTCTTATGCTCGGCAAAACTGTACTCCGCCCTGCCGTAACCGGTCATGCTCAATATCATCGGCTCATCGTTTTCTTTTATTGCCCGCAAAAGTACTGCTATTTTTGGCATTTTTTTACATCTTACGCGTTTTTTTTATTTTTACAACGTTTTTTCAAAATTATATGTGTACTTTTGTCGCGTTTTAACAGGGCATCGCAAATGCGACAACTGCAAACAAGACTTTAATGGTACGCAGGCAGCTGCCTGCGAAAAAAAACAATCAGCACTATGTTGGATATACTCAAATTCACCATCCCGTCACTCATCGTTCTCCTCTCCGTATGGATTGCTATGCGATACCTGCTGCGCTCCGAACAAGAAAGACGACTCTACGAAACAAAAAAGAATACAGAGAAAGAAATAACACCAATCCGACTGCGCGCATACGAACGTCTGGCTCTGCTGCTTGAACGAACGGAACCCGAACAACTTCTCGCCGATATTGACCTTACGCAACTCTCCAAATCCCAGTTGGAACAACAGCTCCTGCTTTCCATCAGACGCGAATGGGAACATAATATGAGCCAGCAGATCTACGTCAGCGACGACCTCTGGGCTAAAATAATGAACGCACGGGACCAGATAGCCGCTTTCATCCACACTGTGACTCTGCAATTACCCCCTGAAAGCACCGCCTTCGACTACGCCAAAACGCTCATGTCCGCCTACAGGCTCAATGGCACCACTCCACACCAGATCGCACTTGAATCCCTCAAGAACGAAGTCCGGCAAATGTGGTAATCGGCACGCAAGAGTCCGGCCTGCTACAAAAATGAAAAACAAACTCCTGCTCATATCGCTCTTCATCATTTCCGTTACACTTTCTCTCGCGGCGGAAAATCCTCTCCAGCCATACAGCGATACAGCCGTCTATCAAGGCACATTCCTCAAACTTGACGCTTTCGCTCCCGTCTATGAAGTGGCACGGACCAAAGGAGCACTCCAAAACTACGAAGCCGCTGTCAATGTACGGCTGATTAACAAACTCTACCCAACCATCGAAGGAGGATACGCCTTCGGAAAATTCTCACAGGACAGTATTACGCAATCCGTTAACGGAGGATTCCTGCGTGCCGGATTAGACATCAACCCCCTCAAAAAAAGTATCCGCTCGCCACACGCCTTGTTAGTTGGCCTGCGGGTAGGAACATCATTACAACAACAATGTGACGCGTGGGGGGAAATCAATGCAGGATGCCAAGTCAAGATAGTCAGCGGATTTTATATGGGATGGACATTCCGGCTCAAACTTCTCTTCACCAACCGCGATGCCACTGCTGCCGTTGCCCCTGTTTATATTCCCGGCTACGGTCAAAGAAACCAACTCTCATGGGGACTTGCCTATTGTCTCGCATGGCGGTTCTGAACACTATTATCCACACCAGAAACCGTTTTCACGGACAAAAAACACCACCTATTGTGCAAAAATTGCAAAGCAGACTTTGCAAGTCAGAAAATTGTTGTAATTTTGCAACGTTTTTTACATAAAAAAGGCTGTATGAGAATACTGGTTATTCTGACAGGCGGTACCATCACGATGGTTCGCAACGAGGCGACAGGGGCGTTACGTCCCGCCGACACCGACACATTCAGGGCGTTCGTTCCCGAGTTGTTCACCTCATCCGTACAGATAGACATGCTCCCGTTTGAGCCACTGATTGACTCGTCGGATGTCAATTGTCAGTTGTGGGAGAAGATAGCCCGCACCATCGAAAAGAACTATCCGAAATACGACGGTTTCGTTGTGCTTCACGGCACGGATACGATGGCTTACACAGCGAGCGCGCTGTCATTCATGCTACGCCATCTGACCAAGCCGGTCATTTTCACAGGCAGCCAACTGCCCATAGGCGTTCTCCGTTCGGACGCAAAAGAGAATCTGATGACCGCCGTGGAGATTGCCTCGGAACAGGACGAACAGGGGCGATGCCGCGTGCAGGAAGTGTGCATCTATTTCGGTTCCGCCCTGCTGCGCGCCAACCGCACCACCAAGAGGAACGCGGAGCATTTCGCCGCTTTCGAGAGCAGCAACTACCCCTCGCTCGCCAAAGCGGGTGTACATATCCTCTACCGAACCCACCTTATCCACTACGAACCCGCCGATGCCCGCCTGCAGGTGGTGACAGCCTGCGACGACCGCGTGGCGGTTCTTCGGCTGTTCCCTGGCATACGCCAGGATGTGGTCCACTCCATCCTGGCCACCCCGTCTCTTCGCGGCGTGGTGCTACAGACATACGGTTCGGGCAATGCGCCGTCTTCCGAATGGCTGTACAATGAATTAGTGGAGGCCGTTTCGCGGGGTGTCGTGATTGTGAACAAGACCCAATGCAGCACCGGCAGCGTAGAAATGGGCAGGTACGATGCGAGCATCAACCTTCTCAAAGCAGGCGTGTTGTCAGGCTACGACATCACCACCGAAGCACTGCTCACCAAAATGATGGTATTGTTCGGCGAGTACCCGGACAATACAGAAAAAGTCAAGACATTGCTGCAACAATCCTTGGCAGGAGAAATGTCAGTTGAAATGTAATCAACCAAACTTCTAAAAAAACAAAGATATGAGAACACAAGAACCCAAGGCACTGTGGGAGAATTTCTACAGCCTTACCCAGATTCCCCGCCCGTCGGGCAAGAAAGAAGCCATCAGCCGGTTCCTCGCCGACTACGGCAGGAAACTCGGATTGGAAACCGTAGTGGATGAGATAGGCAACGTGATTATCCGTAAACCCGCCAGCCCCAGCTATGAGAACCATCCTGGCGTAATCCTTCAAGGCCACATGGATATGGTGCCACAGAAGAACGGCGACAAGGTGTTCGACTTTGAGAAAGACCCTATTTGCGCCTACGTGGAAGACAACAAGGAATGGGTTACTGCAGACGGCACGACCCTCGGTGCTGACAACGGAATCGGCGTTGCTACAGCCATGGCTATACTGGCAGACAAGTCGGTGGTACACCCGCCGTTGGAGGCGTTCTTCACCGTGGATGAAGAAACGGGTATGTACGGTGCGCAGGCTCTTCAAGGCGGCGTTCTGAAAGGCAGCACCCTGCTCAATCTGGACTCCGAAACGGAGGGCGAACTTTATATCGGTTGCGCCGGAGGCGTTGACACAACGGCACGCTTCGACTTTGCACCTGTAGCCGTTGAAGAGGGCGACATCGCACTCAAAGTAACTCTCAAAGGTCTTAAAGGCGGACACTCGGGTTGCGACATCAACCTGCAACGCGCCAACGCCAACAAACTGCTGTTCCGTTTCCTCAAAGATGCCGTTGCCAACCATGAAGCACGCTTAGCAAGCGTGGAAGGCGGTTCGCTGCGCAACGCCATCCCGCGTGAGGCGGAAGCAGTCATCACCATCCCGAAAGACGGCAAGGAAGAAATGATGCAATTGATTCGCGACTACGAAGACCTCTTCATCACCGAATACAACGGCGTGGAAGACAACCTTCAGTTCACCGCCGAAGAGACAGCCTGCCCGAAAGAGGAGATGCCCGAAGACGTACAGGACTTCCTCATCCATGCTATCACTATCTGCCCGCACGGCGTTTACCGTATGATTCCCGAAATGCCAGACGTAGTGGAAACCAGCAACAACCTGAGCACCATCGCCATGGAAGGCAATAGCGTCAAGGTTCTCTGCCTGACCCGTTCATCGGTTGAATCGCGCAAAGAAGAACTCAAGCAGATGATCGATTCGACTTTCCGTATAGCAGGTGCCGATGTAGAGTTCTCAGGAGCATATCCGGGATGGAAGCCCAATGTGAACAGCCGTATCCTGCACGTAATGAAGGATATCTACGAACGCGAGTTCAACAAGGAGCCGAAAGTAATTACCATCCACGCCGGATTGGAATGCGGCATCATCGGCAGGAACTATCCTGGTATGGATATGATTTCGTTCGGTCCGACCATCGAGCATCCCCACTCGCCCGACGAGCGCGTCAATATCAAGACCGTGCAGAAGTTCTACAAATACGTTCTTGCTGTTCTGAAAGAACTTTAACCTCTACTACATTCTGTGACGAAAAGTTGATTGTTTCCGCTTTTCTAACTGGTCATAACGAAGGAATACGTTTGATGTTCAAACGTATTCCTTCGTTATGAAATATTTGTTTCATCGGGGTCATCATCTTCAACATAAAAACGATGGGAAGATTTTATTGGTGGAGGACCGTACAAACAGGCAAACGGGTCGTCGATTTCTCTATGAAACCACGGTTTGGAAAGCACTTCCACTTTAATTCCGGCGTTCCTGTCTTGCACGATTTCCATCCACTCGCCATCACCATGGTAATAAACGAAGGGCAGATGCCGTTCTTCTATCCTGCCCATATTGAACATCGGTTCCATCACAGGATATTGTTCCTCGATGTGCTTTTCCCTGAAATCCCAACTGGACATACCGGATTCCTCATAGATGTAAGCAGCCTTCTCTTTATTCATTGTCAGAAAGTACGATTGATAGAAGCGATTCTCATACATAAAATCCGATGAGTCAAAGCACGGATAACTCTCTGTCTTGCGAACAACGTATGGCGGCGTACTCTGCACATTGCCGTTATGACGGGAGTGTTTCATAAGGTCTTCCAGTCCTTGGAATGTCTGTTCCCCGTATCGGAACGTATCTGTAATCCGAATTCTGGTTACATCAATGTCTTCTCTGTTCATTGTCTTTCAGTATTAGTTTCATTTATATATAGTTAGCTTTTATACCTAACTTGTTTTACAGTTTCTTCTGTCTGATTAAACGCACAGCCATTCCACGGTCTGTGCCTCGCGCGTTTCCGGCAGAACGGTCTTGTCAAGCATCTTTTCGACAGCCTGCTGCGGCACAGCCTGCACTCTGGAACTGTTGCGCCGCAGCAGCTTCTTCCATGCCGTTTCCAGATAGACGATGCGGACCCGTGCATGGTAGGATTCAAAAAGAGCGACCAGCGATTCGCGCATCTGAGCGGTGATATTGGTGGCATTCCATACAAAGGGCTGATGATTGCGCAAGTGTTCTTTCGCCTGCTCACGCGCCAGATTTGCGACATATCCCTGCTCCTTTTCGGGCGGAATGCGCTTTTCCTGGCGTATAGCGTCTAATGAGACCATCGGGATGTCCGCCGCATACTGCGAAATCCACGTGTCTTTTCCCGTACCGGGCAGGCCGCTCATCATAATCACCTCCCCCCACGTGTCGTCATAAAGTTCCTGTTCTTTCCATACTTCCCTGCCGGACAAAAAGGCGTGCTGTGTATAAGATGACGGGAACATACAGGCTGTTTCGTAGCACCCTTCCTCGCATGCCAGTTCTTCGCAAAAGGCGATACGTTCCAGCGACTCCCGGATGTCATCCGCTATCCGTCCGAGCATATCGGCTTTGCTGAGCAGACAGAGCAGTCTGACGGAGAAGAGCGGAGCTAACTGGCTGTTGGCTGCAATACGGTGCAGTCGCAGCCGCGCATCCGGCATATCGATGGCATGAACCGGAAATGTGTGATAGCGCACCAGCAGACAGACAGCCTCCCTGAACCGGACGGCTTCCGTTGAGCCGCTCAACCCGTATCCTGTCCATAGTGTCCGACGCGCCATACGACTGCCTGTTGGGGCGTGGTGGGGTGCGTGCAGTCCACCGCCCTCAATGGTGGTCGTGACGGTTTTGCCGATGTCGTGCAGCATAGCCGCCAGATAAACCGCTTTCTGCTCCTGTCCGCTGAGAGCGTTGTATTCGGGGAGGGAAACGAGTACCTCACACACCATCCGCGTATGCATCCATACATCGCCTTCGCCGTGCCATTGGGGTTCCTGCGGGGTCTGGCGCATGGCATCTTCATAGCCGTGCAGTACCGTTGTTTCAATGTGCTTCCAGTCTGTCATACAAAGAGTCCGTTTAGCGGAATGGTGATGCGGTTGGGAACGATGGGGCGGTCCAGCCAGTGCGTTTGCGATTCTTCAACCGTCTGAAGGAAGGATGTTCTTACATATTTCATCCGATCAATGACATGATCGTTCTCTTCCACCTTAATGTAGAGGCCTTCCATCGTGCGTTCCGCGTCCGTCTCACGCAGCACGCGCCCGGCATCCAGACACTGCTTCTCCGCATCCTCGCGCAGATGGTCGAGATGGGCGGGAGTGATATAGCGGGAGTCTCCGAGCAGACCGATGACGGCATCCAAAGAGCCGAACGTACCGCTTGCCAGAACAGGGACGGAACATACCGGCAGACCGTTGAGCAGCCTATGCCGGGAAGGGGTGTCGAGGAACGTGTCCGTCCGTCGGTCCAGGATATCGAACTCCATAAAGTAATGCGGCAGGGCATCGTAATAGATGGTGTGCTTGGCGTACATCCATTCGCCGTACATTATGTACCGTGACCCGAGTACGGCGAACAGCGCGTCTTTTTGTGCCGCTGCCCATTGTTTCATAAGATTATAGTGGCGTTCGCGGTAGCCGCCTGTCAAATAATGTCCGCGGCTCTGTAGCAGTAGTTGTCCGTCTTCAGTAAAAGATACAGCCGAATTGGCACCGTCGATTTTCTCTTCAACCACTATATGCCGGTCGGCAATGTTGCTGAAAGGCCGCTGGCGCAGATCCTCATCGCCGGGTTGCAGCCGCGAACCCTGCAGATGGGGTGTGCGTGGATATTTGATGATATTAAACATATGCTGTCATGATACGATGATTGGTTACAGACATGAATTTGACACTCCTGCATCCGTTTGACAGGAACAGCCGCTCAAGGTCTGTGTTGGAAAACAAATGGATGTGTTCGGGATTGTCATCGGGTTTGGAAGGCACGGAAACAACGATGTAGTTGCGCGCCAGACGCACGGCATTGCGCACTACGGCCTGTGTGTCAGGGATATGCTCCATCACTTCCAGCATAGTTACCACATCGAAGGATTTGTCCGGCGCGTCCCACGTGCATATATCCGCCAACAATGGATGCAGGTTGGTTATACCCCCGTCACGGACGCATTGCAGCAGTTCCACGCGATGCGGAAGTATGTCTATGCTAGTCACTTCCATCTGCGGAAAATCGCGCAACAGCGGAAACAGGAACACACCCCTTCCGCTGCCCACGTCCAATAGGGATTCGCATTGTCCCGCAGCCGCTATGCCTTGCAGGAAGCCCAGCACCCGCTGCACACGCGGCAGGTCTTCCCTGACCTTGAAATAGTGCGTCTTCATCTCCGGCGCATCCGCCTTAC
>JAIKXR010000013.1 GCA_024683975.1 Paludibacteraceae bacterium | reverse complement strand
GTTGCCTATGGTTTTATTTGTTGTTTGTTCAATTCGTTTTCTATTTCCTCTATGGATGGTATTGTTCCTTCCACCTTTTTAGGATATAGTTTTTCTAACTCATATTCTGATATCCCGATAGGCTGGGAACTGCCTTCCAATGCATATTTTGCCAAAGTATTGTCTTTCGACTTGCAAATCAACAAACCGATAGTGGGATTGTCGCCGGCTTGCTTGAGTATGTGATTGCAAGCCACCACATAGGTACTCAATTGTCCGATGTCCGAAGGTGAGAATTTGTTTATTTTCACCTCGACCACCACATAGCAACGGAGTTGCAGATGATAGAAGAGCAGATCAATGAAGTTTTCCGTCTCGCCAATCTGCAATCGATATTCTCTACCCACGTACGCAAATCCGGTGCCGAGTTCAAGTAAAAAATCTGTAATGTTTTGTAGTAATGCTTGTTTAAGTAACTTCTCGTTGTAAGTTCCCTTTATTTCTGCAAAAGCAAAGCTATACGGGTCTTTGGTAATTTCCTGCGCCAAATCACTCATCGGATTGGGTAGTTGGTTTTTGAAATTCGTAATCGCATTACCTTCGCGCTCATACAAATTCGTATCCAACCAGTTCAACAACATGGAGCGGCTCCAACCATTCTCAACGGTTTTCCCTACGAAAAAGAGTGCTTTGTTTATGTCGCCCTTCACCTTGTCCATAATAAGGCAATGATGACGCCATGGCACTTGAAAGATATTGGAGATTAGTGAAGGACTTTTTCCGCCAGATTGGTGGAAAATTTCGGGAGACTCAGTAGATTCTATTTTTCCACCAGGTTGGTGGAATTTTGTAAGTTCTTGCCCATAAAGTTCGTAGAACTTCTTGCAGTAATATATATTGGTTTTTGAAAGTCCCTCTACTCCGGGCAGTTCTTGGCGCAAATCTTTGCTGAGTTGCACAATCACACCTTGTCCCCATCGTTGTTCTGCATGCAGTTCTACTATATCTCGACCAAGATTGAAATTGAATAATAGCTGCTCAATATTCACTTTGACGGCAGCTTTGATTTGAGCACGTCTATACCTTAAAGTTACCTCCTTTACCCATTGCTTATAGTCTGAATCGATAATGGTAATGCTTTTACTCATACTATCACGTGACTTTTCTGTTTGATATGTGTAGATGGGTGTTCTCAATCGAGGAATATCCAACTATTGGCGATGTCGCTTGCACGGTCGTTGTCGGGTTCAAGTCCGTCATCGCCCTCGCGGATCAGTGTCTCGATAGCGTAAACGCCATCGTCTTCGTTTCCCGGCAGATTGTCCTCCATCTCTGCGCGGTACTGCATTTCGTCCCGGTCTAAATAGACGTGCAGTGTTGCATGTTCATAACCCGCAGGATTGTCTAAATACTCCTGCACTGCGTCATAGATTTGCACCTCTAACGCTTGAATGTCTTGAATACTTGCCATAATTTTTGGTCTTTTATGGATTGATAATAAATTAACTCGCTAATTCTATGCGTATAGAAAAAGCGCACAAAGATACTAAAAATTAAGGGAATATGCAAATAGTTGCTCGATTTTGCTTTTCGTTATATTCCATTTCCTGTTCAGTTCTTGTTCATTGCTTGTTCAAATAACGGCTGCATAGCTCGGATTGCCGGTTATTTTGGTTGTTGTTTTCTTTGTTCTTGGATGGCGATTCGCTCACGAGCGTACGCAATAGCCTTCTGCAGCTTCTGCTCCAGCACTTTCTTGTCCGGCAGCATCGTCATATATTCCGCCACACGAATATTACTTTCCTCCAAATGCATGAGTTCCACATGTTCGTCGTTCTTACCGGCACAGAGAACCAAACCAATCGGAGCGTTTTCTCCTTCCACTCGCTCGTATTTCTCCAGCCAACGAAGATACAACTCCATCTGACCTTTTCTTCTCCTCAAAACTATCGCCGTACTCGGCTACCAATTGTCATGACACTGATACGACAATTTGTTTTCCGTACTCTGCACGGCTACCTTGCAGCACAAATGTATTGACGGCATTACCACATTCCAATATAGTTGCGTCGTCTCATCGCTTACCACCGACGCAACGCGCTTGCGGGTGTTCTCTATGAGCTCCCGTAACTGCTGCATCAGCGGTTCCGCAATAACCGCAATCTGTGAGGATGCGCTATGTGGGGTCTTCTCTATATTTGCCATGGTCTTGTTTATCTTTATATTTTGGGGTATGTACACCGTTCCGCATTTTACGATTTCGGGCGCAAAGGTGCAACCTTGCTTTATTCTTCTCTATGTGCGGTTATGTACTTGCGGTTGGAGTCATTGCGGCTGATGGTTGTCGGACGAAGGACTCCGGCGAGGACTAATTTGGTGACATATTGCAGCACTGTGCGTGTTTGGTATTTGACACCAATCATCGCAAGGATTTCTTGTGCGGTATGAGGTGTCTCGTCGCAGAACTCTAATACTTTTCGTTGCTTGGCAGTAAGGCGCACTCTATTACTTTTTGCATCCGCTCTATTACTTTTTTCGGTCTGCTCTGTTACTTTTTCGACCTGCTTGGATACTTTTTCGGTCTGCTCTGTTACTTTTTCGTCGAGGTCTGACACTTTTGGAGTGAGGTTTGACACTTTTTCATCGAGGTCTGACACTTTTTGAGACGGGTCTGACACTTTTTCCGCGCGATAGATGATCGTACGGAAGTCTTCCGTCTGCAGGAACTCTGGTGCGCGGAGCCCCAATTGCTCACACGCGGCAATCATATCCGTTGTGCCGGTACCAAGGTGCTCGATATAACCTGCCAAAAACAATGGATGAGCAATAACAGGATTGGCAGGTTCGGATGAGTGAACCTCACGCAGTTTCTGAACCGTAAAGCCATCGGGAAGTTTTCCGGGGTTCCATATTTCGACACGGTCGCGGAAGAGCATGACCTGCACACTGGCATTACTGGTATAGTCGCGGTGCGCCACGGCATTGGCTATAGCCTCGGCTACCGCACTCTCCGGTAATTCATACTCGACCGGTGCATCCGCAGAGTGGTCTCGTGTGCCGACACGGGCATCTATGCGTGACATGACGAAGCCGACAGCTTTGTCAATCATCTCGAAGAGCGAGCCGGAATAGACTTGATAATTACGGATGGGCTTCTCCACCTTATTGCCGTAGAACTGCGCGCAACGCACTTCGGACGTGCGGAAGAACCGCTGCGGGTCTTTGGCAAAGAGAAGCAAAGCGGAATTGGTCAGACGGCCGTCATCGGTCAGCACATGGATAGCGGAGAAAATCTTTTCAACTCCGTCTTCAAAATTAAGCGGAAAATTACGCTTCTCTTTAGCGCGATTGACGAATGTGCGTACTTTGTCGAGGTCTATGTCATCGTAAGTCGCCACTTGGTGGGTCGCTGCATCAAACGGGACACGGCGAATGATTTCTTTTTTTACCAAATAGTCAACCAACGAGTTATAAACAGCGGTGCGCAGTTCTTCGTATGTCTCGAAACTGCGGCGCACGACATCGTGTTCGACTTTGTTGATAAAGGCTTGCTCCTTGGGATGACGAGGTGCGGCGGTGCGGAGCGTGTAGGTCAGACGATGGGCGAAATGGGCGGAATCGGTATCGTACTCGCGTTCCGTGGGGGAGATACCTTGTTCGTCCTCATAACCGTATTGCGTGCCGAAGATACCGAGGTAGATGTCGCAATCGGCAGCCTGCGTAAGATAGGCTTTCTGCGCGGAGAGGTCGGTTGCTGGCATGTCTTCGAAGATAAAAGGCACGAAGAACTGACCGAGCAGACCGTCTGTGCGGATATAGTCGCATAATTGCCGCCGCTCGTTGGCGAACTCACGCTGCACGCTGCTTATGAAAAGTTTGATTTCTGCCACTGTGTTGTTTTTCTTTGCTTTATGGGGTATGTACGCCGTTTCGCATTTTACGGTTTCGGGCGCAAAGGAGCAAAATACGCATTATGCAATAATAATGCCGCAAAGATACGGAAAAATATGCGATTGTGCAAATTTATTTTGAGGGGAGGGCTGTTTTCAGGCTGTTCCTTATTCAGAGACAACGATTTGGGGGAGGGTCAGCCTTTTGAGGTTTAGTCAGAGTAACCTCCTTGGGAAAGGAATTAACCCTTTCAGTAAACGAGTAAACCTTTTCAGGTTGTCATTATCCCTATAGTATCGTATAAGTATCCGTATAGTGGTGCCTCTGTGCATTCGGTGAGATGCCGGTATGGCAAGCACTATCATTCGGCTATCCTTGCTTTATGGTGTTCTATGTGCAAAAAGTGATGGACTACGACAAAATCTCCCAATGGCCTCCAAAATCTCCTCCCACACGGCGGATACGCGACTTCTTTAACGTATCAATGTGCTTTTGAATGGCAGAGGAGGAAATTCCCAAGATATGACTTATTTGAGCTCTGGTAATTTTGGGGTTCTCCTTGATTAAACCAAAGACTTTTTCAATTGTCTGACCACCTGTCTGACCACCTGTCTGACCACTTCTCTCCGTAGTCTGATTATCTGGCGTAGTAGATACTTCCGTTCCAACAGGTTTGCCGGTGTTGATGGCAATGAACTTTTCACGCGGGATGATCGCCAAGAAGCCGCCACGCACTTGCTCAAACGCAGGCTGCGTCAGATGTTCCCGGACAAAAGCGTCGTGAATCTTTTCATAGCCCCGTCCCCACTGCTCAATAAAACCAGCCAAATAGAAGATTTGCGCTATCAACGGATTACGCGGATATGACTCGTGCGTCTGCAGCAGTTTCTCTATCGTATAGTTATACGGAAGTTCGCCGTAGTTCCATAATTCAATCTTGTCATCCCAAACGCGCATCTGGATATGCGGACCCAAATAGTTCTTGTGCACGATAGCATTGCAAACCATTTCCCGCAAAGCGTCTTCGGGTATCTCCAGCGGCTCTACACGCTGCAAGCCCTCGTAATGAATGGGGGCTATGAGGTAACGGGAGCGCAATGTCCACAACACTCTTTCCGGCATGTGGATAAGCGGGCAAACGATATTGTCCTGAAACAGAAGATTGGCTTGCGACTGCTGGAAACGTCCGATGCGGAAAGACGCCATCAGGTTCCATCGCTCAATATCCTTGCCAAACAGCAGCAGTGCCGCCATCGTCAGTCGGTCGTCTTGGTTGACCAGTTTGAGCTTGCGAAGCAGCGTTATCACCGGCAACTCTTTCGCATTTGCATCCAGTCGCTGTGCTTCTACAGCCTTACGCACGAAATAACCAACGGATTCAGCATCTATGTCATCCAATGTGGCTTCTTCCACGAAGGATTGGTCCCACGTGGTGTTGTTCTTCCTGAACAGGAAATCTGTCAGCGCCACGCCGTTTATTTCCTGCAAGGTGGAGCCGGAACGGAAATAGAACTTGCCACGATATGAGATGGCCTGGTCGCTCGGTTCCACATGGATAGAGATATATTCCTTGCCGCCCTCCGTGTGCAAGTCAACCTGCGCCAACAATCCCATTGTCTGGTTAATCTGATTGGGTAGGTTCTCCAGCAGTTTGCTTGCATTGTCAATTCCGCGCACCTTGCCTTTGTCGTCAATTCCGATATACAGCGTGCCGCCTTGCGCGTTCGCAAAGCCGCAGACATATTGCAGGTATTCATCTCGCCAGGATTGTTTGAATTCTATGTTTTGGTTCTCTTTCATCTTTCAGAAACTTATCTACACCCTTGCGAAAAAGTCTTTCAGTCGCTCGTCAGTGGTTTAATGTCCGATGTGGATAAACAATGGTTAATAATTCTCTTTTGCTGCCTCGATGGATTTCTGCAGTTGGCGCAGAAGGACTTCCTTTGATGGCAATTCGGTGAGGTATTGCGCTACGCGGATACCGGATTTGTCCAATTGCAGCAAACTAATCTGCTCGTCACTGCCCTCTGTGCAAAGTAACAATCCCAGCGGCGTTTCTTCGCCCGGTTGCATCTCGTATTTCTCCAACCAACGCAGGTACAACTCCATTTGTCCTTTGTACTGCGCCTTAAAGCTACCAAGTTTAAGGTCTATAGCAATCAACCGATGCAGTTTGCGGTGATAGAAAAGCAAGTCGAGATAGTAGTCCTCTCCGTCAATAATCATTCTTTTCTGACGCTCTACGAATGAAAAGCCAACTCCCAGTTCCATAATAAACTGCTCCAAGTGCGCCACAAGACTATCTTCCAACGATTTCTCCGAATACATGCCTTTGAGACCTGTGAACTCCAAGAAATACGGACTCTTGAAGACCAAGTCAGGTGTCATAACATCATTATCGCGCAAGTTGGCTAATTCTGACTTGATCAGTTCTTCCGGCTTCGTAGCAATGGCGGTGCGCTCAAAGAGCATGCCGTCAATCTTTTCACGCAACTTATTACGTCCCCATCTCTCAGTAGCTGCCATCGTTAAGTAGAACTCACGTTGGAGCGGTTCTTTTAACGGCAACACCTCGATAAAGTGGCTCCATGACAATTTCGTCGCAAGTTGCGACACAATTTTGGAGTCGGGCATAAGTCGAGCAAATTGCATCATTCTTTGGATACTGCGAAGTTCAAATCCTTTGGTCCCATACTCTTCTTGCAATTGCGTCGCAACCTGCGACACAATTTGCTGACCGTACTCTGCACGCTCATAATTGAGGACATCGCGATTGATACGATTACCAATATTCCAGTTCATCATCGTAACCTCGTAATTGGCTGTTGCTGCTACGTGAGAACGCGCAGAGTCAATGATCTGCCGCAAGTCGTTGATGAGTTCGGATGTCACTAGAGCGATAGGATTCTGTTTTTCTATATCAGCCATAACTTTTCTATTTGCGGTTTTGTTAATCGAGGAAGATCCAGCTGTTTGCGATGTCACTCGCTTTGTCGTTGTCCGGCTCTCCGTCTCGGATGAGGTCTTCAATCGGATAGATACCGTCATCCTCTGTTCCTTGGAGATTGTCTTCCATCACCACTTTCTGCGATAAGTTGTCGCAGTTTTGCAACTTCCTGATAATAAAATAAATACCAGCACTTTATGTCCCATATATTACGCGCAGAGAATCCCGATTTGCCAGGGAACATCTTTCTCAAATCAAGACTCAATTGGTTAATTACTCCGCTACCCCATTGACTTTCGGCTTTGAGGGCAACGATGTCCCGGCCGAGCGACCAATAGAACTCCAACATGGAGTGGTTCACACGCACTGCGGCCTTAATCTGGCTCCTTTGGTAACGTTGTTTGATTTCACCAAGCCACTCCACGTACCTGCCATCGGCAATGATGCCGTCACGGGTTACAAATTCAGGTTTGCTCTTTTCGATATTTGCCATAACTATTCTGATTGCATTTACCGGTAAATGCATATAAAAACGTGCAAAGATACTGCTATTTTTCTCAAACATGAAAGTATTTAGTCGATTATATGCAAAAAAGTATTTTGCATATAAAATGGGTAACTGTTATTAGGAATGTGCGGATAGGCTGCAAAAAAACATAACTTGTTTTTCTTTTCTTCTTAAACTTGAAATTTGAAACTTTAAATAATTAATTTAAAGTGTTTTACAATCGAATCTCAGCCGGTAATTTGTCGGCATCACATTCGGCTGATTTTCAGGCAATTGCTATGACATTATAATACCTTCCCAATACCTAGACAATACCTAAAATTTACAAATGACTGATTTTCCGTTAATTACAAAAATGCAATATCGCGACTATTGAATGGCTTGAAAATAGTAGGGCAAAATGTGCCTGCCAGCCGAACTGCGAATAATGAAAAAACACCCTTATTTTGCATATTTTAACAAAAGAATATAATTTTGCGGGCTGAAAAAGAACCTGATGAAACGCCCGCATTTGTAATTTGATAATATAACCAACTCTCTTACGATATGAAAAAACAACTAATCTATTCTATTATGGCCCTTGGTCTTGTTGCTTGCCAAAAGCAGAACCCCCTGTTGTCAGAGCAGAACACCCCGTACGGAGTACCCGCTTTTGACCAAGTTAAAAACGAACATTACATTCCTGCCTTCAAGTCAGCGATAGCCGGGCAGGAAAGCGAAATAAAGGCTATTATCGACAATCCTGATGCTCCTTCTTTTGAAAACACTATTGTTGCTCTTGACCGCTCCGGCGCAACATTGGAAAGAGTGCAAGGTGTGTTCTTCAACATACTTGATGCCGATGGCAACGACGAGATGGACTCTATCGCCAACGAGGTGTCACCGCTGCTGACGGCACTGAGCGACAGCATAATGCTCAACGACCGTCTCTTCGCACGGGTAAAGCAAGTGTATGACACCCGAGAGACATTAGGTCTCAATCCGGAGCAGATGCGCCTTGTGACCGAGACTTACAAGCAGTTTGCACGCAGTGGTGCAGCACTGCCTGCCGACAAGAAAGAAAGGCTCAAAGAAATCAACAAGGAACTTTCGCTGCTAAGCCTGCAGTTCGGCCAGAATGTGGTGGCGGAAACCAATGCTTATCAACTGTTTGTAACTGATGAAAATCAACTCAAAGGTCTGCCGGAGAGCGCAAAAACAGCCGCCAAGGAGGAAGCTGCCGCAGCCGGTCGTCCCGACGCATGGCTCTTCACACCAAAACGCACTTCGTTCACTCCCGTGCTGCAATACTGTGAGAACCGTGAGTTGCGCCGTGAGTTGCTCGAAGCCTATACCACACGAGGAAACCATAACAACGCAAACGACAATAAGTCGCTCATAGTCCGCACAATGCAACTGCGCGTGGAGAAAGCACAACTGATGGGTTACAACTGTCCTGCCGACTATATCCTTTCCGATTGTATGGCTCACGACTCAAAGACCGTGGACGCATTCCTGCAAACTGTATGGCAGCCAAGTCTTGAAGCGGCCAAACGTGAGGCGGCGGCATTACAAGAGATGCTGGAACGCGACATGCCCGGAGAGAAACTGCAGCCATACGACTGGTGGTACTACGCCGAGAAACTGCGCAAAGAAAAATATGACCTTGATGAGGAAGAAATAAAGCAATACTTTGAGTTGAACAACGTGCGCCACGGCGTGTTCCAACTGGCTCACAACCTGTACGGACTCAATTTTGAGGAAATGCAAGGTATGCCTGTCTATAACGATGAGGTGGAAGTGTTCAAAGTGACTGACGCTGACGGATCATTCATAGGTATTCTCTACACCGACTATTTCCCGCGTGCGGGCAAACGTCCGGGGGCGTGGATGAACGAGATAAGCAGCCAGTACGTTGATGCAGACGGCACAGACCATCGTCCCGTCATCATCAATGTGGGCAACTTCAACAAACCCACGAAGGACAATCCTTCACTCCTGTCGATGGATGATGTGGAAACACTCTTCCACGAGTTCGGTCATGCACTGCACGGACTGATGTCACGCGCTCATTACAAGGGACTTTCCGGCACACGCACTCCTCGCGATTTCGTGGAACTGCCCTCGCAGTTTATGGAGAATTACTGCTACCATCCGGACATAATGAAAACTTATGCTTTCCATTACAAGACAGGCGAAGTCATACCCGACGAGCTGATAGACAAAATCAACGCTGCTGGCAAGTTCAACAAAGGCTTTGTGGAAACGGAACTGCTCTGCGCGTCACTGCTTGATATGGATTATCACGAAATAACCACTACCGACAGTTTTGACCCCGTTGAATTTGAAAAGGCTTCAATGGAAAAAATGCAGATGATACCTGAAATAATTGTCCGTTACCGCTCCACTTATTTCAACCATATCTTTACTACCGGCTATGAGGCAGGCTATTACAGTTACACTTGGTCGGCTGTTTTAGACGCTGACGCGTTTGCGGCATTTGAGGAAACAGGCGACATACTCAATCCTGATGTGGCACGCCGCTTCCGTCATCTGTTGGAACAAGGCGGTACACGCGATGCACAGGAACTGTACCAAGAGTTCCGAGGCAAACAAGCCGACCCGAAATACCTGCTTCGTCGCTTGGGTTTCATAGAATAAATCCGAAAAACATTCCGCAGATATCCTGCACAAAAAATCACTGCTATCCATTGGTGGGAATACATATTGACGTGGAGATTGCCGCTTGCCCTCGTTTTTGCAGTGCTGGCGGTATTGCCGGTACGTGAGTCGTACCGCAGTCTGCGTATATCCGCCACGCAGTTCGGGCGAGACTATACAGAGCGGGTTTTTATGAGTTCGCTGTTAGTGTCGGTGGCCGGGTGCATTTATCCGTATATGACCTTTTTACTGCCTGTCGTTCCTTACCTTTTTCTCAGGAAGCATATATTTGACGTTAAGGGTTTTTGGGCTTTTGTGTCAGCTATAGCCATAGTAGCCGTATATTTCTGCATAGCCGTCCGCTTTTCCCTGACAGATAATCCGTTCCTGATTTATTTTTAACGCATTATGATTGTAAAGGACAAAAAATTAGACCTTCCTGTTCTTCATCTTGTGGGCGAAACAGCCGATGAGATGGGATTGGAGTGCTACGTTATAGGCGGATGGGTACGCGACATATTTCTTCACCGTGAGAGCAATGATATAGATATTGTGGTTGTAGGCAGCGGCATACGTTTGGCGCAAGCTGTTTCCCAACGTTTGGGTCATGCTCACCTGAGCGTATTTCGCACCTACGGAACGGCGCAAGTGAAGAAAGGTGATACGGAATTGGAGTTTGTGGGTGCGCGGCGTGAGAGTTATCAGCGCGAGAGCCGCAACCCGATAGTGGAAGACGGTACGCTTGAAGACGACCAGAACCGCCGTGATTTTACGATGAACGCACTCGCCATCTGCCTTAACAAAGAGCGGTATGGAGAGTTGCTCGACCCGTTTGGCGGCTTGCAGGATATGGACGAATGTACCATACGTACCCCACTCGACCCCGATATCACTTTCAGTGATGACCCGCTGCGTATGCTTCGCGCCGTACGCTTCGCATCACAGTTAGGATTCTATCTTCATCGCGAGACCTTCGATGCCATCTGTCGAAACCGCGAACGCATCCGCATCATCACCAAAGAGCGAATAGACGATGAACTGAACAAAATAATGCTTTCCCGCCGCCCGTCGGTAGGATGGAGTCTGATGGACAAAACAGGACTGCTGGCTATCGTTTTTCCTGAGCTGTATGCTCTCAAAGGCATTGAAACAAAGGAAGGCAGGGGGCATAAAGATATCTTTCTTCATACGTTGCAGGTGGTGGATAATGTGGCACGCGAGAGCGACAACCTGTGGCTTCGCTGGGCGGCATTGCTGCACGATATAGGCAAACCGAAAACCAAGGCTTGGGACGAGCAGTCAGGATGGACATTTTTCAACCACAATTATGTTGGAGCCAGAATGATACCGCGTATATTCAAGGCAATGAAACTGCCGCAGAATGAGAAGATGGACTACGTGGTCAAGATGGTCAATCTCCACATGCGTCCGATCCATCTCATCGAAGATGAAGTGACCGATTCGGCGGTAAGGCGGCTGCTTTTTGAGGCAGGTGACGACATAGACGACCTGATGATTTTATGTAACGCTGACATAACATCACGCAACCAGGAGAAAGTGGAACGTTTCCACCGCAATTACCAACTGCTCAAACAAAAAATGGAGGACATTGAAGAGAAAGACCGTATTCGCAATTTCCAGCCGCCGGTTCGTGGCGAAGAAATAATGGAAACTCTCCATCTGCCGCCGTGTAGCGAGGTGGGAGAAATAAAAACCGCTATAAAGGACGCTATTCTTGACGGAATAATTCCTAACGAATACGAACCTGCCAAAGCCTTTATGCTCCGCAAAGCCGCAGAAATGGGCATTCTACCCTAACCAACACGAAGTCACTAACAGCGAAGCTGACTAACACGAAGTAACCAACACAACACAAATATCATGCTACAGATTTACAACACGCTGACACGTCAGAAAGAGTATTTTCGTCCGCTCAATGAAGGAAGAGTGGGGATGTACGTATGCGGACCGACAGTCTATGGTGATGCGCATCTCGGTCATGCACGACCCGCCATCACTTTTGACCTGTTGTTCCGTTACCTTCAGTATCTCGGCTACAAGGTGCGCTATGTGCGCAATATAACTGATGTGGGACACTTGGAACACGATGCCGATGAAGGCGAGGACAAGATAGCCAAAAAAGCCCGCTTGGAACAGCTTGAACCGATGGAAGTGGCGCAATACTATATGAACCGCTACCACCGTGATATGGAGGCTCTTAACGTCCTTCCGCCCAGTATAGAACCCCACGCCAGCGGACACATAATGGAACAGATAGAGTTCGTGCAGAAAATACTCGACAAAGGCTATGCCTACATAAGCAACGGCAGTGTCTATATGGATGTGGAGAAATATGCCAAAGACTATCACTATGGCAAACTTAGCGGCCGCAACCTGCAAGATATAGTGACCGACACACGCGATTTAGACGGTCAGGAAGAGAAAAGACACAGTTACGATTTTGCTCTGTGGAAGAAAGCCGCTCCAGAACATATAATGCGTTGGAAGAGTCCGTGGTCGGACGGTTTCCCGGGGTGGCATATGGAGTGTTCGGCAATGGGCTGCAAATATCTTGGCGAACAGTTTGACATTCACGGCGGCGGAATGGATCTTATCTTCCCGCATCATGAGGCGGAAATAGCACAAAGTTGTGCCGCTCTTGGTCACGATACGGTTCACTATTGGATGCACAACAATATGATAACCATCGCAGGCAAAAAAATGGGCAAGAGTTATGGCAATTTCATCACTCTGGAGCAGTTTTTCTCCGGTGAACACAAACTTTTGTCGCGTCCGTTCTCGCCTATGACCATTCGTTTCTTCATTTTGATGGCTCACTACCGTTCCACGGTGGATTTTTCCAGCGAGGCACTCGAAGCGGCGGAGAAAGGACTCACGCGTATGCAGGAAGCCTATTCGCGCCTTATGAGTCTGAAAGCAGGCGACAAAACAACTATCGAGCTGACCAATCTGCGCGAACTATGCACAGAGGCAATGGATGATGATCTCAATAGTCCTATAGTCATTTCTCACCTGTTCGATTCAGCGCGTGCCATCAATACCATTCATGACGGAAAGGCCACTGTTTCGTCAGACGATTTGGCACAGTTGCAAGCAACGTGGAAAACGTTTGTTATTGATATTCTGGGCTTGCGGATGGAAGAAGCGACTGCTGATGACAGCAAACTGAATGCCTACAAGGGTGCTGTGGATATGCTGCTCAACCTGCGGCTCAAAGCCAAAGAGCAGAAAGACTGGGCTACAAGCGACCTTATACGCAACCAACTGACAGAACTCGGCTTCTCGATCAAAGACAAAAAAGACGGTTTCGAATGGTCGTTATAAAGGATGAAAATAAGACAACATAAAGTTTAAAAAGAATTCTTGAGGACGCTATTCTGCAGATGGCTGAACATAACGATACCGGCAAATGGGGAGAAGATGTGGCTGCAAATCTTTTGCGGCAGAAAGGGTATAATATACTTGCACGCAATTACCGCGTTGGTTCGCTTGAGATTGATATAATAGCTGAAGATAAAAATTTTACTGTTTTCGTTGAGGTCAAGACTCGCTCTTCCAAGTATGCCGATATACTACCTGAACAGTATGTGGACAGGGAAAAAGAAATGAACATAGTTCATGCCGCCAGCACATATATCAAAACGAACAGAATAACCAAAGACATTCGTTTTGACGTAGTGAGTTTAATTATCAACCCCTTGACTCAGGAAATATCCCGATTAGAACACATAGAAAATGCATTTTATCCAACATTGAGGACAGTCAGCCAAAACTCATTCAACGGCCAATACAGATGGCAAATGAAAGGCAAAAGACGTGGATTATAAAACAATGACATCTCTTCCCACTGAATATGACATAATAGTAGTAGGCGCCGGTCATGCCGGATGTGAGGCTGCTTCTGCGGCTGCACGTATGGGCAGTCGCACATTGCTCATTACGCAAGATATGAACAAAATAGCGCAGATGAGTTGCAATCCGGCAGTTGGAGGTATAGCTAAAGGACAGATAGTAAGAGAGATAGATGCAATGGGCGGAATGATGGGCATAGTTACTGACCATACTGCCATTCAGTTTCGCATGCTCAATCAGAGCAAAGGTCCGGCAATGTGGAGTCCTCGCAGCCAAAGCGACAGAAAGCGATATATAGATGAATGGGTAAAGATATTGTCATCAACCCCTAATCTGCATATATGGCAAGATACTGTAACAGAATTGATTATAAATGATATTCCTGTCTCTGATTCTCATTCTCAATCATATTTGGCTGAAGGAGTTCGTACACAGTTAGGAATATCTTTTTCATCGAGAGCTGTTATATTGACTACTGGTACATTTCTTGACGGTTTGCTTCATTTTGGCAAGCAGCAAATCAGCGGAGGCAGAATCAGCGAACCGGCTTCATTCGGCATAACTGAGCAACTTATTTCGTTAGGAATGCGTTCTGCCCGTATGAAGACCGGAACGCCAGCCCGTATAGATAAGCGAAGTATAGACTTTTCCGTTCTCACCGAACAACAAGGTGACGATACATTCCACCATTTTTCATATCTGCCTTCTGTCAATCGCCGTCTCAAGCAGGAGAGTTGTTGGATTACTTACACCAACGAACAGACACATGAACTGCTGCGCCGTCATCTTGATGAGTCGCCTATGTACAACGGTCAGATTCAGAGTATCGGTCCCCGCTATTGTCCCAGTATAGAGACGAAGATATTAACCTTTGCTGACAAGAACGCGCACCAGATTTTTCTTGAGCCTGAAGGTGAAGACAGTAACGAGTTTTATGTAAATGGATTTTCGTCAAGTATGCGGTGGGACGTTCAATGGCAGGCACTGAGAACGATACATGGTCTTGAAAATGTAACTCTCTATCGTCCCGGCTATGCTATTGAGTACGATTTTTTTGATCCGACCGGTCTTTTTCATTCGTTGGAAACAAAGAGAGTTGCCAATCTCTTTTTAGCAGGTCAAATCAACGGTACTACAGGATATGAGGAGGCGGCTGGCCAAGGACTGGTTTCGGGAATCAATGCCCACAGAAAAATCAATGGTGAATCGTTGCTCGTTCTTAATCGCGACGAGAGTTATATTGGTGTGCTTATCGACGATCTCGTAACTAAAGGCGTGGACGAACCGTACAGAATGTTTACATCCCGCGCCGAATACCGCATCCTTTTACGACAGGATAATGCCGATATTCGTTTGACAGAAAAGAGTTATCAATTTGGACTTGCCTCACATGATCGTTATCTGTTGCTGAAAAGCAAGAGAGAGAGGATAGAGCGTGTAATTCACTACTTAAAACATACTTCAGTTTCACCTGCCGTTGTTAATAGTTATTTGGATAATATCGGATCTTCTCCTCTTTCCCGCACTTCGCACTACGCTGAGTTGCTTGGCAGACCAGGTGTCAGACTTATAGAACTGTTGGACGTATGTCATGAACTTTTTCCCCTGTTTGATGTAGAGGATATGGAGCAACTTTCATCTTGCAGCAGACTCGAAAGAGATTCTTTCAGAGACGAGTTAATTGAAGAGGTAGAGATTGAAATCAAGTATGAGGGCTATATACGGCGTGAGAATCTGTTAGCAGACAAACTTCACCGTCTTGATTCTATACGTCTGCCCTACGATTTTGATTACTCTTCTCTCCAGTCGCTTTCTACTGAAGCGCGCCAGAAACTCACCTCTCTCCGTCCTTCTTCTATTGCTGAGGCAAGCCGAATACCAGGTGTGAGTCCTAATGATATTAGCGTACTTCTTCTAATAATGGGGAGATGATATGTTTGTTCCACGTGAAACAATACCGCAATAACAAACATAAAATACAAAAAAAGACAGAAGCCTTCTTAAATGATGCGTTTAAAAAAGATTTGTAATACTTGAAACAAATAAACATATTATGACACACGAACAATTCAAATCACTGATTCGCAATGTGCCTGACTTCCCCAAACAGGGCATACAGTTTAAGGACATAACAACAGCGATGAAAGACGCTGAATGCTTGAAATGGATAAGGGATGAGGTGACAAACCTCTACCGCGACAAAGGAATAACCCAAGTGGTAGGGCTTGAAAGCAGGGGATTTATAATCGGTCCTGCTGTTGCAATGGAACTTGGGGCAGGATTTGTGCTTGCACGCAAACCGGGGAAACTGCCTGCTGACGTAATAAGCGCAACTTATAACAAAGAGTACGGAACAGACACCATTCAGCTGCACCGCGATGCGCTGACAGAAAACGACGTGGTGCTGATACACGATGACCTGCTTGCCACAGGCGGGTCGATAGATGGGGCTATTAAACTGGTCAAAAAAGCCGGTGTCAAGAAAATATACGTCAATTTTCTTATCGAACTGAACGGACTTAACGGGCGAGACTTGATAGATAAAGACATTGAAGTGACAAGCCTTGTGCAATTTTAAGAGAGGTGCGAAAGGAAAACATACCTGACTACAGTGGTTGAGTCAAGCGAGCATATACTTCAACTTCTTCGCCGGATACCGGAAGAGCCGGGTGTATATCAGTATCTGGACAAAGAAGGTACAGTAATCTATGTGGGTAAGGCCAAAAACCTTCATAGACGCGTCAGTTCGTACTTTCAGAAAGAACATGAGTGGCTCAAAACACGTCAGTTAGTCCGGCATATAGCAGATATAAAATATATAGTTGTACCGTCTGAACAAGATGCTTTCCTGCTTGAGAATAATCTGATAAAGCAGTATCAACCTCACTATAACATACTGCTCAAAGACGGCAAGTCGTACCCATCGATTTGCATCACCAAAGAGCCTTTTCCCCGTATATTCAAGACAAGGAAAATACAGAAAAATACAGGTGAATACTACGGTCCTTACAGTTACGGCAATACTGTTGATTTAGTATTGGAACTAATTCACCGTCTTTGCCCTATTCGTACATGTCAGATGCCGATAACATCAAAGGGAATAGAAACCGGTAAGTACAAAGTATGTCTGAAATACCACCTGCGTACTTGTTGCGGTATATGCGAAAGGAAAGTGAAGAGCGAGCAGTATGATGAATACGTAGAGATGGCGCGCAAGATTATTCGCGGTGACGCTCGTCTGTTGACGCGTCAGTTGCAACTGCGGATGTCTGAACTTTCGGAGCAGATGCGGTATGAAGAAGCGGGAGAGATTAAATCACAGTTGGAATTGCTCGAAAAGTTTTGCAGTAAAACAGTGATTACCAATAATGTGGCAGGTGATTTAGACGTATTTGGATACACTGAAGAAGATCAGAATATATACGTTTCTATCCTTCACGTCCATAATGGTTCGATAGTACAGGGACAGACTCTAAGTTTCCACCGTCAGTTGCAGGAAAGCAAAGAAGAAATGCTTGCGATGGCAATGCACAGATTGAGGGAGATGTTAGGCAGCAAAACCAAAGAAGTGATAGTGCCTTTTATTCCTGATTTGATCGATGAAAATCTGCGGGTAAACATTGTATTTTCCGGCGATAAGAAGCGTCTGCTTGACCTTGCGATGAAGAATGTGGAGCAGTACAAACAGGACGTGCAGCGACAGGCGGACAAACTCAATCCGGACCAACGCAGTATGCGACTATTGACCCAACTTCAGCAACTGTTAGGACTGCCAACTCTTCCTGTAGTCATCGACAGTTTTGACAATTCCAACATCCAGGGATCGGACGCTGTAGCCGGATGCGTGGTTTTTCGTAAGGCGCGACCATCGAAGAGTGAGTACAAACGTTTCAAGATTCGCACCACAGAGGGTCCCGATGACTATGCTGATATGAGAGAAATTGTGTATCGACGTTACAAGGATTTATTAGATGAAAACAAGCCTTTGCCCGATCTTATCATTGCAGATGGTGGTGAAGGACAGATGAACGCGATAAAAGAGGTTTTAGAGCGGCAGCTCAATGTCAAGATACCTGTGGCAGGTTTGAAGAAGGATGACAAGCACCGTACTAATGTTTTGCTATATGGCACCCCGGCTCAAGAGTTTGGAATGAAGGTGACAGACGAATTGTTCCGTCTGCTCGTACAGATACAGGATGAGGTTCACCGTTTTGCCATAACTTATCACAAACAGAAACGCAGTAAGACACAGACACATAGTGAACTTGATGATATACAGGGAGTTGGCGAGGTATCTAAACAAAAATTGCTGCATCGTTTCCACTCTGTGGCTCGTGCTAAAACGGCTGAATTGCCGGAGTTGCAGGAAGTGCTTGGAAAAAGCTTAGGTTCAAAGGTTTACACACATTTCAGGACCAATTTATCCCTTTGAGAATCGCATATTCGGAACAACCATGTATAAGTATACGCTAAAATTGGACGCTGAAGGGGGGCTTTCGCTCACAGACGGGAATGGGGAAGCAGTGACAGGTGCGCAATTCTTGCGGCAATTTTATCCGCATCGTGTTTTTGCCTTGTACGGAGAGATGGGTGCAGGCAAAACAACGTTCTTGACTTGGCTATGTGGCGAGTTGGGCGTTGCGGATACTGTCAACAGTCCGACTTTTGCTATTGTCAATGTATATGACCTGCCTCCAAGCGATGTTTTACCATTGGCGGCGGGAGAAGAGATGTACCATTTCGATTGTTACCGGTTGAAGAATGTACAGGAGGCTTTGGAAATAGGCACAGAAGACTATTTATATTCCGGATGTTACTGTTTTATTGAATGGCCTGATGTGATTGAGCAGTTGCTGCCTCCTGATACGGTAGTGATCCGTTTCCGCGTTGAGCCTACCGGCGAGAGGGTTTTGGAGGCGGTGTAAAGTCAAGGTAGGGTTTTATCCTGCCGGCTTCTTCATTGGTAAAGACTGCCGGTACAAGTTCGTCCATATCTTTGAGACGGATGTTTCTTCTTCGCTTTTCGTAGAGTTTTTTGGCTTGGGTAAAACTGATGTACGGATGATGCATGAGCCGTTCGACCGAGGCTGTTTGCACGTTTATTTTGCTTATTAGCGTGGTATCGATCCTTAGGTGGGGCATAACAGAATCCCACGCCATGTAGTCCAAATTGTCTATTTCGCGCAGTTGCTCCAAGGAGTGATACCCTCCTAACTGTTGGCGATAGCGGATGATCTGTACAGCAGAGTATTTGCCTATCCCCCGTATGTATTGCAGTGAGTTGGTGTCTGCGGTGTTGATTTCTATTACAGTATCTGCTTTCCTGTGTATTATGCCTGCTTTGAGCAGGCTGTCATGTCTCAGTTGACGGGCTTGTTCGAAGC
>JAIKXR010000177.1 GCA_024683975.1 Paludibacteraceae bacterium | reverse complement strand
GTCATCGCGATGATGCCCTGTATCAGACATTGGTTTTCCCTGATTTGAGGAAGGATATGGGATTTTATGGTAAAGAAGAAATTCTCAAACAGAAGATCAACCAAAAGATAGACAAGATTCTTGAATTGGACAAGCTGGTAGAGCAATCGAAGGAAAAGAAAGATGTTCTCCTGTGTGTTATTAACTACCGGGAATATTTTTTTCATATTATTGGCATATCATACTTATATGTGCCAAATATTAGCTATCTTTGCAGTCGAATTTCTAATAACAGTAATAATGGACAATAACCTCTCACTTTTCGCAATCTATAAATACGATTTTCACATAGCTATAGAGCGCTCTATACCGGCAGTAGCCGACGGTATTGATGGAGCAACATACATTAAGAATGCCCAACAATGCTTTGCAAGTCTGTTTGAAGAGAACTCAATAGACAATCTTTTAAAGAAAAACAAAAAAAGTGGTAAAACCACCCGACTGCCCAACGACGTGATAGGAAAGCAGGGCGAGATATTTATCTGGCGGGTAAACAACAGCCAGATGAAGGACTGGTGGCGGCGAAATGGAAAGGACAGAAGAGGAATAGACAAATACGAAAGAGATGAAATAGAATCTAATCCATATTGCAACGTTCTCATCGACAATCGTCCTGGCCGCTGCCTGATAGCTATTGAGAAATCATCGGCTTGGGGAGGTAAGCCCGACAATTTGCGCGATATGTTACTTGACAATTTCAACGTTCTTCTTGCAGACAAGTTTGATCTTGAAATGCGTATCAAGGCAAGGATGAACCCGAAAGACATCTGGGATTTTGTTGATGAACGGATTAATGAACATGATGACTATATTCGCAAAGTGACATTCACGTTTCAGAATCCAAAGAAAACCAATTCCATGAATATTAAAGATATCAAATCAACACGACTAAAGGCAATGCTCAAGACGGTTGAGATAAATGATGCTCTGAAAGGTTTCTTCATGATGGAGTTCGACAAGAACTCGAACAAAAAGATATCTAAGAATAACAAGGACATGGCAGAGATGGTGAGGTTGTGTGGAGAAAATGGATATGATATCACCATCACTTTCAAAGAGTATAAAGTCTATCGCATCAACGATTATGTGAGAGCCTACTATCCATTGGGAGGTACAATACTGACAGGGTTTCAAGTTGGTACAAAAACGCTGAATGACAAGACAGATCTGGAAGAATGGTTTGACCTGGTAGATAACGAGACAAAAGGATACGTAAATGAATCAGAGGTTCCAAAGCGAAGAAATAAGGTTCGTCGTTGAGCAGTACGGCAACAATGAGTTGTACAGGGCAATCTGTACGATAGGTCCTCGGTTGGAGTCGGAACTGACGGGTTTCGGATTGTGTCCTGAAGAGTGTTTCATGGAGGCGTTAGAACTGTTGTCTGCCATTGCCGACAAAGGCGACGGAATACTTCCTGAGCTCGAGAATGTCTGGCTCCGCAAGTACAATGAGTATAATCGGTTTGACCGCCATGTGCGCGAAGATGTCATCCGCAAGGCGGTTGGTATTGTCTTTGGCTTCACCATCCTCGCCATAGACAGTAGCCGGCATCCCTTTTATCGGTACAAACTGACGCAACAGCTTACGATGGTTATAGCAAACCATCAGTTCGAAGGATGGTCGTCTACACTTGAAACCATTTTCTCCGTGCCGCTGGCTGACGGATGGTTTGATATTTTTATCAACGAAGAGCCGGAAAGTCCTCAGGGCATGGATAGCTTGACCAAAAACGCCAACGAGCTACAGCAGCAAATGAATGGCAAGCCCTTTATAGTACAATTTGTCCAGAATCAACACAACACCGGTTGTCAGCAGTTTATGGGCAACATGCAAAACCCGGTATTCACTTCAACACCCCAAAAAGATGAAGCAGTTTGATTCAGAAACAGAAAACATAGAGGTGGCCGACGACTATAAGCCGACTTATATCCAAGAGCAGCACAACACGAACTGCCAGCAATTTTTCGGTCCCATCACCAACTGCACGTTTACCATGCCAGCCGCCCAGCCGTCGCCGCAAAGCAAACCCAAGGCGGCCAAGAAGACAGTGGCTAAGAAGAAAACTAGCGACAAGCCGAAGACGCTGAAATACTACCGCCACGGTAACAACGGTGTTCTGAAGAAGCAACGCAAACGGGTGGACCTTGTCTTCAGAAAGTTCTGCGACTGGAGATGGATAGACGAGCAGACCTGTCCTGAGGATTTTGATGCCCTGTTTGAGGGAGAGCCAAGAAATTGTAACATCACGTGGAAGGCCAACACCACCATTCTGACCTTATTGATGCAGGAACTTTTAAAGCAAGAGTACATCGCGAATCAAACAAGCCAGTCGGCTTCGTCGATGGTCAAAGAGCAGTTTGGCCTGACACCCAATTTCGACCAAAGGCGGCTCTCGGATGATGATAAGGTTAATATAGAAATTACCGTTTATCTGCTCAGCATCAACAACCCATTAAAGCAACAGCCAGATGGTGGCGATAATGATTTCGACACATCAGACGCGGCTTTAAAAGAAGTCCTGTCGGGACAGCTACGTATAACGAAAGGGATATAGCGTGTAAGCAATTTCGTGGCTTTGTAAGCAACTTTGTAAGCAAAATAATATTTTTTTAAATAAATATTAGCTGCAATTCTCCTGAAATACAGAGAGTTGCAGCTTTCTTTGTGCCTTATAACTAATTATGTAAGCGATTTTCAAAAAAGTGCTTACGGATGAAGGGGGGATTTCCCCATAGCTGAAGGCAGCAGACAAACATTCCTGCTCGCCCGAAGCTTTATGCAACATAAAAATAAAAATCGCGCAGGGTCCGAAGAACAGTACGGCCCAAGCACAATCGAAGAAATCGTGAGGGATTTTCTCGCACACAGTCACTCACCCTTTGCCGAAGCCTACCGCCGCCGGCAGCATGCGCAGCAGGCAAAACAGCGAACCACAGCTGGCCAAGGAATGTTATTCCCGAATACGCATTTGTGCGTTGACATGAAAACCCTCCTG
>JAIKXR010000042.1 GCA_024683975.1 Paludibacteraceae bacterium | reverse complement strand
TCAATAAGCCGGTCGGCATAGACGACTATCTCTTTTAACTTGGTACAACCGCAGAAAGCGTCTTCTTCAATCGAGCGAACTCTGGTGCCAAGCGTCACCCGTTCCAATGACAGGCAATAAGCAAATGCTCCGTAAGCGATAGTGTTCACACGACTCGGTATATTGACCGATGTGAGCCAATAGCAGTTGTTGAAAGCCGCTTTGCCGATAGAGGTCACGCTGTTCGGTATCTCTATCTCTGCCAATGCACAATCCACAAAAGCCATCGTCGGAATGGTCCGAAGCTGGTTGGACAAGGTGATATAAGTCAGGTTCGTGCATTGATAGAAAACCATATCGCCCATAGAGGTCACGCTGTTGGGAATGACCATCTCGTAGAACTCGTTACAATGATTAAAAGCCTGCTCACCTATCGAGGTCACGCCGTCGGGGATAACAACATCCTCCAACCGGGTGCACTCGGCGAATGCCCGGTTTCCAATCATCTTCAGCGTATTCGGAAGCGTCACTTTGGTCACATTGCACTTATAGAATGCCCAGTCATCGATACCTGCTACCGTATATTCGATACCCTCAATGGTCACTTTCTCTGGCACGACAACCTCGCCTGTGTACATCTCGTCATTGTGGAAACGTATGCAGTCTATCTCGTCCTCGCCCGGATGCGATACCCAAGCCTGCTTCGTTGAGGGATTATAAACCCACCATATACCATCCACAAAAGTGTCTGATGCCCAGATCGGGCAATAGAGTGCCATCACACTCAGAAAAAGTAAGAATCGTTTCATTGTCGCTTGTTTTTCATTTCCGCCCGCAAAAGTACAACAATTATTTGGAACACATAATGTTTTGTGCAAAAGAGTTTATTTGCAGTCACTTTTGCGCAATCTGTTTGACCTGTTTGATCAGATAAACCTGACTAATTTAATTGCCTGATTAAGCCATCGTCATAAGCCATCATTTCTCTATGTAGAGCGGGTGATTACCGGGTGATTGGCGGGTGGTTACAGGATCATTCAGCAAACCGCACCGAAAGATAACCGTCCCCTCGCCCTACCCTTTTGCCCCACCACGCATCATCTGACGCTACCTTTCTTTTTCATTTCGCTCGCATTCTTACAGGAGAAACCCCACTGATTACATGGAGATTAAGTATCTTCCTGTCCACCTGCGTTTTTTAGACTGCAACAGAAAAATCGCTCTCTCCGTTTGCGTATATCCTCTTTTCTTTTGTACCTTTGCCGCGGATTATTAATAGAATAAGTGAATCTGGTGACAGCACATATCAGATAACCGTCAGAACATGCGGCTGGGACGGCGTATTCCTGTCGCATGTCGTCTATATAGCAACAACCAAACCAACTACCATAATGAAACACCTCTTCTCCTTATTGGCTGCCTTGTGGATTGTGGCAGCAGGAACCCTTAAGGCTGCAAACGAGATTTACGCCGTCTATAGCACCGACGGCAAAACGATGACCCTTTATTATGACGATCAACGCACCGCAAGGAAAGGCTTGAAAGACTGGTTTTACGATTATTATATGTCTCAAAGTGAGAAAGACCGTATTTGGGCTGTCAAGACGGTCGTGTTAGACATCTCTATGAAAGAGGCTAAACCAACATCGACAAGTAGATGGTTCTATAACTACCGCATGACCAAGATAGTGCATCTGGATTATCTGAATACAGAGAACGTGACAGATATGAGTTATATGTTTGCGTCTTGTACAAGTCTCGTGAAGCTAAACGCCAGCACGTTAAATACGAAGAACGTAACAAACATGGAAAAGATGTTCGGCAGTTGTATGGAACTCGAATCGATTGATTTACGGAACTTTGATATGCAGAATGTGATTGATACATACTAGATGTTTGTCTATTGCGAAAATCTCACCACCATCCTATGTAATGATGACTGGAGCGAATATAGTTTTAGTTCGGTTGATATGTTCAAAGATTGTGTGAAATTGACAGGTGGCAAAGGGACTGAATATAACGTCGAAAAGAACGACAAGGCGTATGCACGTCCCGACGGAGGAACTTCGGTGCCGGGGTATTTCACCTACTTTGATCCTTCTTCGAATGAGGTTTACGCTGTATTGGACGGGACGACCACCACGTTCTACTATGACAACTAGAAAGCCGAACGGGGAGGGTCACGATATTGGGAACTGGGATGGTCGGCGGAGAAATCCAAATTCCTGAACAATACCACCAAAGTGGTCTTTGACCCCTCTATGAATAACGCCTTTCCTACAAGCACAAGTTACTGGTTCGACGGATTTGAAAAACTGGAACAGATTGTCAATATAAAGTATTTGAACACGGACGAAGTGACAAGCATGGACAACATGTTTAATAACTGTAAGGCGCTCACTAAACTGGATGTTAGCTGGTTCAGCACCTCCAAAGTGACAAGCATGGAAGCTATGTTTATGTATTGCAGCAAACTGGAAAAGCTTGATGTCAGCGGCTTCGATGTCAGCAATGTGAAGAATATCGCCCGCCTCTTCGCTTTTGACTACAAGTTGAAGACCATCATCTGCCCGAACGACTGGCGTGTACGACCCGACAACACCGAATATGACAACAGCGATTACATGTTCATGGGGTGTGAAGAATTGGTCGGAGGAAGAAATACCGTTTATGACGAAACCCACTTAGGCATCGAATACGCCTGTCCCGACAGAGGAACATCGGCACCCGGATATTTCACGAGACCCCCTTATCAGGTTTGGTGAGTCTGTTACATGGGATCTTATTGGAACAACCTTGTATATTGGCGGTTCCGGCGATATGCCGGAAGTGGCGTATAAAGACATCCCGTGGAACAGATACAAGAATGTCATTACCGAAATCATCATCGAGTCAAAGGATATTACCTCTGTCTGTGATTCTGCATTCTATGATTTTGAACAACTGAAGTCAGTCAGTTATCCCGAGAACAGTGCCTTGAAGAAAATAGGGGAAAGCGCGTTTGAGGGTTGCATGAGGCTGACGGAGATTGCAATTCCCGATAATTGCACAGAGATTGGCGCACGTTGTTTTAACGATTGCTGGGGTGCCACTTCCCTGACCTTGTCGAAGAACATGACCGCTATTCCCGAAGAGGCATTCTATGGATGTAGCAATTTGACGGAGATTGTGATTCCCGATAATATCACGGAAATAGGCAAAGGTTGTTTTACCCATTGCGCAAGTGCTGCCTCGCTGACTTTGTCAAAGAACATCACCGTTATTCCGGAAGATGCATTTTATAACTGTGTGTCATTATCCGAAATGACGCTTCCGGAAGGTGTGACTGCGATTGAAGCAGCAGCATTTACATTTTGCCGATTGACGGAGTTGGTCTTGCCCGAAAGCCTTACCTCTATCGGAAACGGGGCTTTCGCGGGAAGTATGCTGCTGACGAAAGTCAGACTGCCGAAAGCCATCGTGTTTATTGACGAAATAGCGTTCTCCGAATGTCCGTTTTTGGCTGATGTGGAATGTCCTGCCCTCACACCGCCGGCATTGGGAGCAGACGCTTTTCTGAATATCAAACAGGACGCTAAACTGCATATCTATAGACCCTTTGTCGATGCTTATGCCGCAACCCAATGGGCGGACTGGTTCACCATTGTGGGCAGTCTTGGGGGCTGCAAGGTGACTGCCGCTTCATCGGATGAGACGAAAGGAGAAGTGTCCATCACCTTTGACAAGGAGGACATCCTCGGTGAGAAGGACGGTGTGTTTATTGTCCGCGAGAACGCGAAGGCGCACTTGACCGCTACGGTCACAGGCGGGAACACCAAGTTCGTCAGCAGGAACGATGACGCGGAGGACAACACCGACTTGGAACGGGACATAACCGTCACCTCGGACTTCGACTTCGTTGCCCTGTTCGCTCCCGTCTATTGCACTGTAACCTATTACGACTGGAACGGCGATGAACTCTACAAGGAGGTTGTCAACAATGGCGAGGACGCAAAAGGCATGGAAACCGACCCGACACGCGAAGGTTACACCTTCATCGGCTGGTCCAAGCCCCTGACTAACATTACATCCGACATGAACGTTGTCGCGCAATACAAGAAGAAGGACCCCACCGCCCTCGAATATACCGAGGCAGACCCTAACGCCAACGGAGCAGACCCCAACCCCCATACCACTGCTGCCCGCAAACTCCTCCGTAACGGCACTCTCCTCATCGACCGTCATGGCATCACCTACACCCCCAACGGTCACCGCCTCAACTAAAAGTCAAAACGAAATCACCATTGATTATTAGCCCCCCCCTTACCGGCAACTGTTTAGTAGTTGCCGGTAAGAGGTTTCTTCTTAGTAAATTTCGTTCAAATCGTATTTGAACAGGCTTCCCGGTGCCGCTTGAAGAGTATATGGCGTTTTGTCCATTGCGTTCATATACTATTTGAACCGGCTCCAGTGTGCAGTTTGTAGAGTATATGGCATTTTGTCCATTGTGTTCATATACTAATTGAACCGCCCCCTCCCCAGAGCCGTCCATAAAGAATTATTACTGTCCGATAAAACTATTTTGACAGGGGGGGCTTACTTTTCAAAAAAATGTAACGCACCACTGATTATGAGAGCGTTACATTGGAACATCCGTATCATATTGAGTTTTATAGGCCAGTAATAAATAGATATACTGAATAGCGTATAGGCTGAAATATGAATGTGGATGAGATGGTACAGATGGATACGGTACTCTTAGTTGAAGGATGCATCATATCCACTTTTAGGTTAAACAAAAAAAAGTTAGAAACGGTGGACATTTCTAACTTTTCAAAAGACTGTGGTCTCTGTAGGGCTTGAACCTACGACCCCCTGATTATGAGTCAGGTGCTACTAACCAACTGAGCTAAGAGACCCCGATGCATTATGTCCGCATCACGACTAAAAATATTACTCAGATTAATAATCAAACTTAAATTATACTTTCATACCAATCAATACTCTTAGATAATATCAAATTCTAAACTATATAAAAATATTCATTCAACTATCTTGTCAATCAAATATGAAACATATTATCTTTTTGGAACAAAACACTATTTGACAATTATATCATCAACGAACGTATTGTTTGCGTAATTTTTCTGCTTCAGCTGCGGTAATTTTGAGTTGTTGTTCTGTAAGCTGCGGAAGTACTAAAGTTGTTCCCTTTGCGATAGCTGAAGGAGAGTTGATATATTCGCCATTAGCAAGGTAGAGATAAATCCAGCAGTTTTGGTTTTTATAGTGGGTAACGGCCAAATTACGGAGTGTTGTAGGCTTTTGCACTGTTATGTGTGCGCCCTCCGACAAATTCAAATCGTCAGGAACGGTGATAGAAACATTGTTATTCTTTGCTCCTTTGTCAGTTTTATTTTTGAGCGCGTCACCACGGTTGATATCTTTGTTCTTTTCGAGTTCTTTGTAAAGTTGTTTGGCCTGATCGTACTCTTCACGAGTGAGGAGGTGTATTTCAACGCGTCGGTTAGGACGGTAAGAACCTCTCTTCTTATTGTTTTCAGTGATTATACCTTTACCGACTGTATGCATACGTCCCATTTCAACATTGTTCTCACGCGCCATCTCTTTAGCAACGTTGTACGAACGTTTGACAGCGAGCCAATTGTTGTATTTCGGTGTACCCGTGTTATCGCAGGAACCGACAACGAGAGCGTAAAGGTCATAGTCCTGCAACATTTTTTCAGAAGCTTCGGCGATGATGCGTTTGGATGCGTTATCGATAACGTGTGAGTCGTTATTGAAATAAACCACGTAGTAATAGTGTTTCGATTCGCCTTGCATATCTATACCGGGCATAGTGTTAGAAAGTTTGCCATATTGCCCACCTTCGTTGATGATATAAAGTGTATCCTTATGATATATATATATTGTATCCTTGCCCGGTGAGTATAGTTCGTCTTTGTTCATTGACTCGAGAGCCTCTTTACTACGGAAGTTACGTGTATGCGACTTATCAACAGCGTCAATCTTATAGCGGATAAGCGCCTCCATATCGAATATACCATCGTTGTTGTTTCCACGCGGGCGACCATCAACGAGGTCAGTAGTAGAATAGTTATAGAGTGCGCGTACACCTATCTGAAGGCTTCTGTTCAGGTTGAACTCAAAACTTGCACCGCCTATAAACATAGCATAACACTTAAATTTCGGCATTGCCTCAGGTACTTGGTTGAGCGTATGGTGCAAAAAGACGAAATCTTGTCCGAGTTGAGTGGGTTTTTTATACTCATTAGGATAATAGACTTGGTTCTTGTACCAAAAAGCAGATGCACCAAGGATGAGGTCGAGCGCAAAGAGTTTATGCTTGTTCTGGGGGCGGAAACAGTTGAACACGTCAAAGGTTATATAACCGCCTCCCTGATGAGTACGTCCTGCAAGGAGAGTATGAGCGTGTCCGGGTTTACCAAACACCTTGTAGTTATGAAACTTATACTCCAGTCCGAGAGCCCATGTGTTAGTAAAGTGGTAAGCAGCACCTATAGAAACAGTAGGGGCGTAGAAGGCGTGCTTTTTCTCACCGGAAAAGTCACCATCGAAGAGGTTCATACCAGCAGCAAGGTAAATAGACCAAAGAGATGTTTCTGTTGCAACGGGCGAAGTCTCTTTAAGCGGGTGAACGCCCAAGACAAGTACGGTATCATATTCTTGCGCGACAGTGTCTCCATCATAGGATGCTAAAAACTCTTCCACATCTTCCAAGTCGTCATTGTCTTCTTGAGTATCTTCGGCGAAAGAATTCTCTTGTTGCTGATTGTTTTCGACATTATCTTCAGTAACAACTGCCGGTTCATTATCTTCAGTCAAAACTGTTTCCGAATCATCAGTTACGGTTGTTTCCGGTTCATCAGTTACGGTTGTTTCCGAATCATCAGTTACAATTGTTTCCGAATCATCTGTTACGGTGGGTTCCGGAGTTTTAGTTACGGTGGGTTCCGGGTCATTTGCAGGTTGTATTACGAATGAATCGTACGTATCGTCCACGATGAGTATATCATCCTCCTGCTCGACCGGCGGGTCGTTAGCGGGCTTTTGAGCCGATATAGTGAAACTTGCTAACAAAAAGAAAACAAGCAAGATGGAGCGGTAATGTAGAGTCATATTTACGATATTAGTTCGATTTTCAACCGTTTTCGGGTCGCAAAGGTACGGCAAATGTTTAGACCGACAAAATAATTTTCAAAAAAAAAGCAAAAAAAATGATTTGGGTTGTGTAAATCGTGATTTCGTTTTAATTTTGTCGCGTTAAATGTGGTCATGTAAGAAGTTTCCCTTATACCTTACATAACTGGTATATAAATAACGTATAAGAGCGGTTTGTTATTTGTATAACAATAGGGATATAAATTTTCACAAAGTACCCATAAATATTTATATAAAACTGATAATCAAAGACATGAGGTAAAAAAAATAAAAGTTACATAAAAAAACTTATGAGCAGTTGAACAACAACTTAAAAACAACTAAACAAATAACTTAAAAGACCAACAGAAAGAGCGACTGAAAAATAACCAAAGAACAACTAAAAATAAAACAGTTATGAGTATTTTAGAGAAAATGAAGGAGCGTGCGCAGCAGAATCTGCAGCGCATAGTATTGCCTGAGGGTGATGAACCCCGTACGTTGGAAGCAGCCAATATCCTGTTAAGAGACAATGTTGCCCATTTAATTTTGATAGGCAGTCGTGAGCGAATAGAGGGTATGGCTAAAGAGCAAGGTTATGAGTACATTAAGAATGCAACGATATTTGATCCTGCAACAGATTCGAAGATGGGTGAGTATGCCCATTTGCTTTACGAGCTTCGCAAGAGCAAGGGAATGACAGAGGAAGAGGCTGCAAAGAAGGCGAAGGATCCGTTGTATTTAGGTTGTCTGATGATAAAGAACGGCGATGCCGACGGCGAGTTGGCGGGTGCGAGAGGAACGACAGCTGACACAATACGTCCTGCATTTCAGATACTCAAGACCAAGCCGGGCGTAAGCATTGTGAGTGGTGCGTTTTTGATGTTTACACCAGCCAAGCAGTTGGGTGAGGATGGTTTTTTGATATTTGCCGATTGTGCGGTTAATCCCTGTCCTAATGCCCAAGAGTTGGCCAAGATAGCTATTTCGACGGCAGAGACGGCTCGTACGATAGCCGGTATAGAGCCAAGAGTAGCAATGTTGTCGTTCTCTACCAAAGGCAGTGCAAAGCACGAATTGATAGACAAGGTGACAGAAGCGACCCGTATAGCGAAGGAGATGTCACCTGAATTGCAGTTAGACGGAGAGTTGCAAGCCGATGCGGCATTGATTGAGAAAGTCGGCGCGAGCAAGGCTCCCGGCAGTCCTGTTGCAGGAAAGGCTAATGTATTGGTATTCCCCGACTTGCAGGCGGGCAACATAGGTTACAAGTTGGTAGAGCGTTTCTCAGGAGCGGATGCAGTAGGTCCTATATTGCAAGGTATAGCAAGACCTGTGAACGACTTGAGCAGGGGCTGCAAGGTTCAAGATATAGTTCAGATGGTGATAATAACAGCGAATCAAGCGATGTCAAAGTGATATTCTGTTTATTATTGGCATCTTTAAAATTTTAGTTGGGTCGTTATGACATCTATAACTCGGATTCTAAAATTCAGTTCCAAGATATTTTATGAGTGATTTTCCTGTCTGTTGACTGTCGGCTGACTGTCGGCTGACCGTCGGTTGACTGTCGGCGAAGTACCGGGGAAGTGAGGGGTTGAGAGTTGAGGGTGGATACAGAACGGCAAACGCAAAAAAATTTATTAACATTGACAAACCAAATAAGATTATGAAGATATTGGTATTGAACTGCGGCAGCAGCAGTATAAAGTATAAGTTGTTCGATATGGACAACAAGTCAGTAATGGCACAAGGCGGCGTAGAGAAGATCGGCTTGAAGGATTCGTTCCTGCAAGTCAAGTTGCCTAATGGCGAGAAAGTCAAGATAGAGAAAGAGATGCCGGAACATACGGTGGGCATACAGTTGATACTGCATACGTTGATAGACGAGAAGATTGGCTGCATCAAAGACTTGAAAGAGATTAATGCAGTAGGTCACCGTGTGGTGCATGGCGGAGAGCAGTTTGCTTCGTCAGTTCTGATTACAGACGAAGTGAAGGATATGATAGTCAAATGTTCTGATTTGGCACCGTTGCACAACCCCGCCAACCTGAAGGGCATACGCGCTATAGAGCAGACATTGCCGGGCGTGCCACAGGTTGGTGTTTTTGACACAGCATTCCATCAGACGATGCCAGACTACGCATACATGTATGCCCTACCCTATGAGATGTATGAGAAATATGCCATTCGCCGATACGGGTTCCACGGAACGAGCCACAGATATGTGAGCCAGAGAGTATGCGAGTTTCTGGGTGTAGAGTCCAAGGGCAAGAAAATAGTGACAGCCCATATAGGCAACGGGGGCAGTTGTGCGGCAGTGTTAGACGGCAAATCGGTGGATACAAGTATGGGTCTGACACCTATAGAGGGTCTAATGATGGGTACTCGTGCAGGCGACTTGGATCTTGGTGCAGCGATGTACATAATGGACAAAGAGAATATGGATACGGCTGCGTTCTCTAATTTGGTTAACAAGAAGTCCGGTCTGTTGGGGGTGAGTGGAGTGAGCAGTGACGCAAGAGACATAGAAAGTGCCATCAAATCAGGGAACAAGCGTGCTGACTTAGCCCGCCGAATGTTCATATACAGGGTGAAGAAATATATCGGAGCGTACGTGGCAGCAATGGACGGCATAGACATTTTAGTGTTCACCGGCGGCATAGGCGAGAACGATACATATATCCGTACTGAGATAGCCAAAGGATTTGGATATTTAGGGGCAAAGATAGACGAAGAAAAGAGTCTGAAGACGCGTGGCGAGGAAGTTGTCATATCTACCCCTGACAGCAAGGTAACAGTTTGTGTGATACCGACCGATGAAGAACTAATGATTGCAAGCGATACTGAAGCTATTGTAAAAAAGTAAAGAGAAAGTAATGAAACCTATTATTTATCAATTATTTCCCCGCACATTCACCAATTACAACGAGACACGGCGTAAGAACGGCAGTCGTGAGGAGAACGGTTGCGGCAAGTTTCAGGAGATAACAGCCAAAGCCTTAGAGTCAATACGCGACTTGGGTGCGACGCATGTATGGTACACAGGTGTTATCCGTCACGCAACCGCCGAGCGCAATAATCCGACTATAACCAAAGGCAAAGCAGGCAGTCCTTACGCCATAACAGACTATTATGATGTCGATCCGGATCTGGCGGTGGATGAGAGCAAGCGGATGGCAGAATATGAGAGTCTGATAAGAAGAACCCATAAAGCCGGTCTGAAAGTAGTGATGGACTTTGTACCCAATCATGTTGCCCGCGAATATAAATCAGAGTGCAAGCCCAAGGGAATAAAAGACCTTGGTGCGACTGACAATCCGGAATGGGCGTTTTCGCCGTTAAACAACTTCTACTACCTTCCGGGTCAGGATTTTGCACCGCAGTTTGTCACAGACTATAAGGAGTCTCCTGCCCGCGCTACCGGGAACGACTGCTTTAACGCGCATCCGTCGGAAAGTGACTGGTATGAGACCGTCAAACTCAACTACGGCATTCACTATATGGGTGGCGGTGAGAAGCAGTTTGACCCTATACCCAATACATGGTACAAGATGCAAGACATTCTGCACTACTGGGGCAGGAAAGGCATTGATGCCTTCAGAGTGGATATGGCCGAGATGGTACCTGTGGAGTTTTTCCGCTGGGTAATACAGTCAATAAGGACGTTCTTTCCTAATATACAGTTTATAGGTGAGTGTTATCAACCTGCATTGTACAGGGAATACCTGTCAGCAGGATTTGACTATCTGTACGACAAGGTAGGCATGTACGAATATCTGCGCGGCGCGACAAGCAAGAGCTGGCCGGTAGAGGGTATCACCCAACAATGGCAGGCAGTGGAGGATATACGCGACAAGATGGTGTATTTTCTTGAGAACCACGACGAGCAGCGGATAGCATCAGGCTTTTTCTGCGGCAGCGGTCACTGCGCGGAGCCGGCGATGATGGTAGCAGCAACGTTAGGTGTCAATCCTGTACTTATCTATGCCGGTCAGGAGTTAGGTGAAACGGGAATGGACGTGGAAGGTTTCTCGGGCATGGACGGCAGGACAACTATCTTCGACTATTGGGGAGTAGGTTCGCTGCAAGCATGGGCCAACCACGGCAAGTTCGATGGCAAGTATCTGAGTGATGACCAGAAAGATCTGCGCAAGTTCTACCAACGCCTGCTGACCATAGCGAGGGACAACAAGGCCGTTGCCGAAGGCAAGATGTATGACTTGGAATACGCCCAGGGAGAGAACTTCAACAAACATGAGCAGTATGCCTATATGCGCAAGCAAGATGATGAGGTGCTGCTGTTTGTACTGAATTTCGATGACCGTGAGGTTGAAGTTGATGTGAGGATACCAAAAGAGGCTTTTGAGTATTTGAAGCAAGATGAATGGCAACAAGCTACAGCCGTTGACCTGCTAACGGACAAGAAATACAAGAAGATGAGCCTGAATTCAAAGGAAGTTGTTCATTTGTCATTGCCCGCGTGGAAAGGAGTCATACTGCGCTTTGAAAAAAGCAAGAAGAGATGAAAGAGAAGTTGCGTGACTATTGGCGATTAGTTCGTGGTGAGAATCTGCTATTTATAGCGATACTGATGTGGTCCATGACCTATTGGGTAGCCAAGCCAGTGCTGTTACAGTACCAATTTTCGGACTTGATGCCAGCCTGGTTATGGGCGATGCTGACGCTGGCAACTGTTCTTATAGCGGCGGGAGGTTATGTGGTGAATGACTATTTTGACGTCAAGATAGACCGCATTAACCGTCCTGACCGTTTGGTAGTGACACGGACGGTGAGCAAGGATACCGCTATGAGGCTGTTCTACTGTCTGACAGCGACAGGCGTGGTGACAGGTATAGCGTCAGCGGTGGTAGTAAAAAGCACATCATTAGGGATAGTGTTCGTACTCGTACCCGGTTTATTATGGTTCTACTCAGCGAGTTACAAAAGGATGCTTATAGTAGGCAACTTGATAGTGTCTTTTCTATCGTCATTGCCACCGTTGATAGTGGCAATGACCCAGACATCGTGGCTGATACATTTGTACGGCGTTGATATGTTGCGTTTTCTGCCGATAGGCAGGAGTTTGTACTCTTGGTTAGGCGGTTTTGCACTATTCGCTTTTCTATGTACTCTGGCAAGGGAAATAGTGAAGGACTTGCAGGATCAGAACGGCGACAGAGAATTGGAGTGCCACACAATGCCCATAGTTTGGGGCAATTTATGGAGCAAGATTGTGGCAACAATGCTTATAGTTGTGATTGCTGTCCTGACAGGCTTTTTCCATTGGGGACATATTCTGCCATTCGGCTGCGAATGGGGCAATCCCGCAACGCGATACATAGTATTCGGCATATATATACCGTTGGCATGTGAATTAGCGTTGCTGTGGTCAGCGAAGATAGACACGGACTATCGGTCGGCACAAAGACTGATGAAATTTGTGATGTTCGTTGGTACAATGTTCAGTTACGTAATCAACAGTTTATTATAAGAGAGACAATTATGCAAGGAAATTTTGTTTATCATAATCCTACCAAATTGTATTTTGGTGAGGAGTCATTGGAATATCTGAATGCTGAGTTGGAGAATTTAGGAAAGACTGTGTTGCTCAACTATGGCAATGGCAGTGTGAAAAGAAACGGTCTGTATGACGAGGTGGTTGCCATACTGAAAGCTGGCGGCAAAACTATAGTTGAGAACGCGGGTGTGATGTCAAATCCAACGCTTGAAAAATTGAATGAAGGAGTGCATATTGCTAGGGAAAATAAAGTGGACTGGATATTGGCGTTGGGCGGCGGCAGTGTGTGCGACTACTCGAAAGGCGTGGCAGCATCTGTCAATTACAATGGCGATTATTGGCGACGTTTTTGGCTTGACGGTCATAACCCTGAGTATGGTCAAGAGATATTGCCGGTAGGTTGCATACTAACGATGGCAGGCACGGGCAGCGAGATGAACGGCGGTTGCGTGATAACAGATGCCGAGAAGAACTTCAAGACTGGTCACGTGTTTGACAGCCGCCTGATGCCAAGGTTTGCGATACTCAATCCGCGCTATACGATGACGGTGCCGATGGAGCAAATGAAAGCCGGCATATACGACATTATGAACCACATAATGGAGCAGTATTTTTCCGGTACTGATGACAATACATCTGACTATTTGTCAGAAGGACTGATGCGCAGTCTGATATCAGCATCACGCGTGGCAGTCAAGAATCCGCTGGACTATGAGGCTCGCTCGGACATAATGTGGACTGCAACTTGGGCGTTGAACACGTTGATTGGTTGCGGCAAGAGTCAGGATTGGATGGTACACATGATAGGTCATTCGGTTGGTGCTTGGACTCATGCTCCTCACGGATACACATTGGCTGCGGTGTCGCTGGCATATTATCAGCGTGCTATGGAGGCCGGTACTGCCAAGTTTGCTCGATTTGCCCATAATGTGTGGGAAATACCGACAGAAGGCAAGACAGAAAAGGAACTTGCAGTGGCAGGTTTGGAGGCTCTTCGTGATTGGATGACAGAGATTGGCCTGCCTCTGACTATCAGCGAGATAGGAGCGGACGAAAAGATGGTTGATGATATAGTCTCAACAACAGTTATTTATCCTGCCGGCTATATGGACTTGAAAGCGGAGGATATCAGGGCTATACTTAAAGAGAGCCTGTAAGCTTTTCTATGTTTGTGACCAGAGGATGCAAGGCTACTGACTAATGATTGATGACAAAAAGCGGGACACTTGCACACTTACGAACGGAGAGTTCCAGTTTCCTGTTCGTAAGTTTTTATGCCAAAATAAAATGAATCTGTAGAACTAAAAGAAAATCTGTCAGAGGAAGTTGTTCAAAACTCGCTTTGGAAAGTATGGGTATGTATATCGCTGAAGGTTCATCCGCGAGCATTCAACAGGAAGTGGAGATGATTTGAGTTGGGCTGAAATTAAATTAACATGAATAATGGAACAAAATGAAGAGGGGATTTATCGTTGGTTTAGCGGTCATTATTGCCGGGTTGTTGCTTGAGTTGGCATCAGGTCCGGTGGTGTGGACCGCAATGAGATGGCCTGCCAACATAGTGGCTCTGGGAGTGTTTGTGGCACTGATTACAGGTCTTGGTCTGTTGGCTTTGCCATCTGTCGGGGACAAGAATGGAATGGGGGCAGTAAATAAGGCGGTCAGATGGTTAGGGTCGTATCAGGCAGCTGTACCAACGATGGTTTATGCAGTTGGTCTGACGACAATTATGGGTTTGACACGTCAGGTAAATGACGGCAGATGGATTAACGATATGCTGACTTTTTGGCCTTTTGTGCTAATATACATACTGATGATGCTCATTGTAGGTTTGGCTATAATGAAACATACTATAATGATATCAAACAGATTGAAAAGAGGATATGAAGCGAATGGTCACCAAGACAGGTCGTGGTTACTGCGTCGAGAGATACCGTTTATGCTCAATCATTTAGGTCTGTTTATTGCACTCTGTTGCGGGACTGCGGGCAATCCGGACATACAGAGGATGAAGATGATTTGTGAGACAGACCGGGCTGAATGGCGCGCTACGGACGAGCATTATGAAGAGAAAGGGTTGCCTATAGTTATTACACTCAACCGGTTCATAATGGAGGAATACGATGACGGTTCGCCCAAGCGTGTTGCGTCAGAGATACAGATAGTTACCAAGTCAGGCAAGAAAGTAGAGACGACGGTGGATGTGAACAAGCCATACGAGATTGACGGGTTCAAGATTTACCAGTATGGCTACGATCAAAAGGCAGGAAAGGACAGTGAGTATTCAATATTGGAGATTGTTCGTGATCCGTGGTTGTGGGCAGTATATACGGGAATAGTGATGATGCTGGCGGGTGCAGTGAGTATGATAATATTAGGAAAGACAACAAAAGAATAGGCGTTTATGTGGGAGTATTTTATTTATTTTGCTGTTGCTTCCGTATTGTTGTGGACCGGCGGAGCAATAGAGGCATGGAGATGTAAACGCATTTTTGCTATGTGGATGACAACAGCCGGTTTGATGGTCTTTTTCGGTTTCATTCTGGGACTATGGATAACGATGGAGCATCCACCGTTAAGGACAATGGGTGAGACCCGTTTGTGGTACTCATTTTTCTTGCCTGTGGCAGGAATGATTGTGTATAGCCGATGGCATTATAAGTGGATTTTTTCGTTCTCTACCCTACTCGCTTTGGTATTTATCTGTATAAATGTATTCAAGCCTGAGATACATAGCAAGACGCTGATGCCGGCACTTCAGAGTCCGTGGTTTGCACCCCATGTGATTGTATATATGTTTGCATACGCGATGTTGGGTGCAGCCACTATAATGGCAATAGTGTTACTGGTTCAGCAACACAAATTATATAGAAAACGAATAGCCGACGATGGTCAGCAGTCGTTGGTTAAGGCGGTGGAAGTAACGGATAATCTGGTGTACGTTGGTTGGGGCTTTTTGACGATAGGAATGTTGTTCGGAGCGTTGTGGGCAAAGGAGGTATGGGGTCATTACTGGTCGTGGGATCCGAAGGAGACCTGGGCAGCGATAACGTGGTTGGCATACTTGGTTTATGTGCATTATCGCATAGCGTGGAGCAAACAAGTGAAAACGGCGATGGTAATATTGCTTATAAGTTTCTGCATGCTTCAGATATGCTGGTGGGGCATCAATTATCTGCCGTCAGCCAAAGATTCGAGTGTACATACATATAGTTCAAAGTAGAGATATGCTGTTTAATTCGATTGCCTTTTTGCTGTTTTTTCCGGCTGTTTGCCTGATTTATTTCCTTATTCCTGTTCATCAGATGAGAATTAGGAATCTCTTCCTGCTTTGTGCAAGTTACTATTTCTATATGAATTGGGAACCTGTATATGCATTGCTTTTGTTAAGCAGTACATTAGTGACATATTTAGCAGCATTGGGGATAGAAAGTTATGCAAGATGGAAAAAGACGTGCTTGGTGGGCAGTATAGTGGTCAATATAAGTATATTGTTCCTATTCAAATATTACAATTTTCTTGCGGGTAGTATAGAGTCATTATTGACATCGTGCGGATTAGGCATTGATATACCTAAATTCAGTTTGCTGTTGCCTGTAGGTATATCATTTTACATATTTCAAGCGTTGGGTTATTCGATAGACGTGTACAGAGGTACAACTCGCGTGGAACGTGATTTGGCAACATACGCATTGTTTGTCAGTTTCTTTCCTCAGTTAGTAGCCGGTCCGATAGAGAGGTCGAACAACTTACTGCCACAATTCAAAGCAGAGCATCGTTTTGATTACGAGCGCGTAATGGAAGGATTGAGGATGATGCTGTGGGGGTATTTTTTGAAATTAGCATTGGCTGACAGGTGCGGACTGATAGTAGATATGGTATTTAACAATGTAGGCAGTCACAACGGTGGTTCGTACTTGATGGCATCGGTACTTTTTCCGTTTCAGATATACGGAGATTTTGCGGGATATTCCCTGATAGCGATTGGCGCAGCTAAAATATTAGGTTTCCAGTTGATGGAAAATTTTCATAGACCGTATTTTGCTGCGAGTATAGGTGAATTTTGGCATAGGTGGCACATATCGCTATCAACCTGGTTTAAGGACTATGTTTATATACCTCTTGGAGGAAACAGAAGAGGTCAAGCAAGGACATATTTCAACTTGTTCATCACTTTTGTTGTCAGCGGCATATGGCATGGGGCTAATTGGACTTTCCTGTGTTGGGGTACATTACACGGCTTATTTCTGTGCATAGAAAAAGCGTTGGGTATAGGCAGAAAAAAGTATTCGGGCTGGAGAAAGGTTGGCAGAATAATTGTTACTTTTTCGCTCGTTAGTTTTGCGTGGATACTGTTCCGAGCGAACAGTTTGAGCGATGCTGCAACAATAATAACAGGCATCTTCACACGATTTGATGCTCCGAAGAGAGAGTTTGCCAATTGGTTTGGAATAATGATTGCATTGGGAATAATGCTATACAAGGAATTGGGCGAAGAGTTGGGATGGAAGATAAATCCTGCAGAGTCAAAAAGTTGGACAGTGAGACATTTGTATATAGTACTGATGATTGCATACATATTATTATTCGGAGTGCTTGGCGGTGACCAGTTTATCTATTTTCAGTTTTAGCAGTATGAAAAAGTTTGTTATCAGTTTTGCATTCATTATTGTAATCCTGTTTGCTGTAGACAGGTCCGTGGGGCGAGTGATGTGGTGGGTCAATCAGCACACGAATGATGTATCCGGACCTAAAATCAAGTATTTGGTGAATGATGTGGACGAGGATATGGTGCTGATGGGCGCATCGAGATGCAACTGCCATTATGTGCCATCGATTATCAGCGATTCAATAGGAATGAGCGTTTATAACGGCGGAGTGGACGCATCGAATAATATATATGCCCACTACATTGTGCTGTCGCATATCATGACTCATCACAAGCCCAGATATGTATGCTTGGAGGTGATGACATCAGATTTTGAGAAGTCAGACGATTCGTTCATGACCACAACTTTTTTTGCTCCGTATTTTGGTATAAATGAGCGAGCAGATTCTGTGTTTAGACTGGCAGGCACATATACCATGTATAAGGTTTCCCACCTGTACAGGTACAATGCCAAATCGTTGTCAAACATATTAGGATTGGTAGTCAACCGCCAACAGGGAGGTGACAATGGCTATATTCCTTATCCACGTACGGATAACTATCCCGATACGCTTATCAAGAGCGCAACGGTAAGAGATATAGACAGTACCAAATTGAGATATGTACAGAAGTTTATTGATCTGTGCTACGCCAATGGCACAAAGGTTATCTTCACGGTCTCCCCATCCTACTCCATTGTTGACAGGGATTATTATGATGTGATTAAGGAAGTGGCACTTCACAATGATATACCCTTTATGGATTACCATACGCACGGACTTTTTCTGGAAGATGCCGAGAACTTTCGCGACCAGATACACCTTCGTGATGAAGAGTCCGCAAGGCGGTTTTCAGTTATTTTTGCACACGACTTGAAACAAGTTTTAGAACGATGGAACAACTGATCAGGTACGCGGAAGAGTATGAGACGGAGGCGTTCTTAACGGGCGACCCATCTTGGTTTATGCACCAAGTGAAAGGTACTGACAATCAAGAAACGATGGGCTTTCTTGCATCCACATTGAGTTATGGGAGCAGAGTCCAGTTTATGCCAAAGATTGAAATGCTGCTGAAATCAAGTGATGGCGAACCGTTGGAATGGTTGAGATCCGGTGCATACAAAAGAGAGTTTGCAAAGGGAGATAAAAGGTCTTTTTACAGACTCTATTCATACGACTTATATGCAAGGTTCTTAGACTGTTACTCAGGATTGACAGGCGAATATGGGACGTTAGGCAATTATGTTAAGAGTCATGCAAAGACCGGATTGGAAGCAGTGGAAGCAATATGCGGGTTCTTTGCAACGTCATCTTTCGGAAAGACAACTGTCATTCCGAAAGATACGACATCCGCTTGCAAGAGAGTGTGTATGTTCTTGCGGTGGATGGTTAGGGACAACTCCCCCGTGGACTTGGGACTATGGACATTTATAGACAAAAAAACACTGATTATGCCACTTGACACACATGTGTTACAGCAGTCGGTAGCATTAGGTCTGCTATCATCAAAGACGGCATCCATGTCAGCGGCGATAAGGTTGAGCAAGCGATTGGGTGAATTATTTGCAGATGACCCACTAAAAGGAGACTTTGCGTTGTTTGGATATGGGGTAAATAATAAGAATACGAATATATCCACAATCAGATAGTTAGCACACTATCAGCGACTTGCAATGCTTTTTCGATTACTGGTGCCATATCGTAGTACTTGTACTCTGCGAGGCGGCCTCCGAAAATCACATTGGTTTCTTGTTTCGCTAATGCGCGATACCAGTCGGCAATAGCATCGTTGCGCTCGTCATTGACAGGATAGAACTGCTCCATACCCGGCTTGTATTCGGTGCTGTACTCCTCGCTGACCACCGTCCTGGGACAGTCATACACCGCCTGACCGAACATCTCAAAATGCTTGTGTTCGATGACGCGGGTGTAAGGCACATCGTGGGAGGTGTAGTTGATGACGGCATTACCCTGGTAATTGGGTGTGTCTTCAACGCGAGTCTTAAACGACACCGTACGCCAGTCCAGACGGCCGTACTGATAACCGAAGTATTCGTCTATCGGCCCGGTATAGACCAGTCTGTCGGCTGTTTCGCGCCACGAGTCCCCGTACTCGGCGAAGAAGTCACAGTTGACGCGTGTGACCGTTCCTTCAAGGAGTTTCTCTATCAGCACGTTGTACCCGCCAACAGGGATCCCTTGATAGGAGTCATTGAAGTAGTTATTGTCGAACACAAAGCGTATCGGCAGCCTGCGTATGATGAAGGCAGGCAGTTCCTTACAGTCCCTGCCCCACTGCTTCTCAGTGTACTCCTTGATGAGTTTGCGGAAGATATCCTTTCCAACAAGGCACAGTGCCTGTTCCTCAAGGTTCTGCGGCTCGCGTCCTTCCAGCGCGGCGAGTGCCTCCGCCCGCTGCGTGTCTATTCGGGCTTTCGCCTCAGCGGGTGTGCGCACGCCCCACAACTGCGAGAAGGTGTTCATGTTGAACGGCAGGTTGTACAATTCTCCGTGATAATTGGCGATGGGGCAGTTGGTGTAACGGTTGAAGGACACGAGCGAGTTGACGAAGTCCCACACCTCTTTGTTGTTTGTATGGAAGATGTGCGCGCCATATTTGTGTACATGGATGCCTTCGATTAGTTCGCAATACACATTGCCGCCCAGATGCGGGCGTTTGTCAATCACAAGGCATTTCTTGCCTGCCTTGCGTGCTTTCCATGCGAATGCCGCCCCGAACAGTCCTGAGCCTACAACAAGATAGTCATAACGGGTCATAGTATTCTGATTTCCAGAGAATTTTTATCCTATGAAATGGCATCTTACCGTCCTCCACAACGCCCCAGGACAAGCGAAACATGCCATAATCATACTCCCTATCATCCCAAAATACCGTTTCTCCGCTTTATACGCAAACATCAATGGTATCCACACCCATCGTGTATCACGCAAATCGGCTGCAATGTCGGCATACTGTTCCGGTAGGATATCAGCAACCTTATGGCAAATGTCTCGGTTGGCTTTTGCCCTTGCGACACGAGCAACGGTGTGTGTCACAGATGTGGGATTAATGCGGTAAGCACATGTCACCTCTTTCAGGAAATACATATCCCCATAAATCAACAAACATATCCACAATGTCCAATCGCCTAAAAAGGCATTCTCCGTATGCGCATGTTTTGCACGCACTTCGGAAACATGCGTATTCCGAAAAACAACGCTTGCAGTCGGATACTGGTGGTTCTGGCTAATGAAATCGCGCAACGTATAGCGCCCCTGTTTATTATCTTTCACCACAGTTTCCGGACGGATAGCATGAATAGTTTGACTATGATTATCAACGACTTTGCATAGTGTGCTGCACATCATCAAAGTCTCATCCGCTTCCAATATATCCACCTGTTTCTGTAACTTCAACGGATCTGTCCAGTAGTCATCTCCTTCGCACATAGCGATGTATTTGGCTCCTGTAGAATCAATTGCTTCATTCATAATCCGACTCAACGAACCATCCGTTTTATGCCACTGATTCTCAGTTTCGTAAATTGGTTTGATGATATTCGGATACTTTTCTGCATACTCCTGAATAATAGCTGCAGAACCATCTGTAGAGCAATCCTCGTGTACAATCGCTACATAACGGAAATTTGTTTTCTGAATTACAAATCCTTCCAAGCAATCACGCAGATATGGCTCGTGATTGTACACTAAACAATGTATCGCCAATAATATCGGATCTTCTTTCTTCATATCACCCTTTATACATTATACTTCTCAGCACATCGGACCTGCCAACGTGTTCCATCTGACTAATCTGTCAATCAAAATGATTCCGTCCCACGGCATTTCGAAGTTCAGCATCCTACCAATCAACGGGAACCGCATCGCGCCCTTCTCCGCAGCCGCAGAAGCAAACGCCCCTACCCGCTCACTCACACCCGACACGCCAATAGTCTGGACATCGTCATTCACGTCCTGCAACGCGTCCCGTATATCATCCACCACGTGTACAAAAACCACGCGGGAATACACCGGCTTATGCACCTTCGAGTCCTCGTCCAGCAGTATCGTGTACGACATCGTCTCCGAGCCATACACATTGCCGCAGAAGTCATACACGCTGCGTATCGAATGAATAGCACTTACCTGTTCCGCCGACATAGGCGGTTTGGGAATCTGCAACTCCGTCTTACGCATCGCCTCCGTCAACAACTCGCAGAACTGCTCCGGACTCACCGCCCCGTTCCGCTCAATATACACGTTATGCGGAGACGCACAACCTGTCTGGTCGAATACCGACACATCCACAGCCACGCGTCGTGCCAGTTTGCGTGCCTCTTGTTCGTCCTGCAAATCTTCCCGTGCTATTACAGCCATTGACAGTTTCGGACCAAAGATCACCGTCTCGGCATCATATCGCGATGGATAACCAGCAACTGTCTCCACTGCTTCACGTCCTCCCCAAGCGATTCGCACATCAGCCGAAGCCGACATCTCTCGTGCCACCTCGTCTGCTGTTCTGGGAAAATAAACGACTGCTATCGTCCGTAATAAGTCATCGCCCTTGACAACTCGTCCGTCTGCACAAGCGTACTCCAGTCCCTCAAAAGCGGTAAGCAACAACCGGAATACACCGTCGTCGTTCTTCGATACTTTCAGCAAGTTACAGTTCTTGGTCAGTATCGCTTGTACTAACGCAAACAGACCCAAAATCTGCACATTTCCGGCTAACCAGTGACACACCAGACCTCGCGGATTAGCTCGCATCAAATGCTTCTCGCTATCGGGCATTGCCAACCATCGGTCGGCATACAGCACATTGCCTCGCAAACCTAATTGTGCCACGCGACGCAAATTATTCTCTGCACACCATGTGGACAAGAACAGCAGTCCTTTATCTTTGAGAATCTGATATTTCGTCTCACTTATCCACCGTCTCGCCGCTGCATCAATCAGTCCAATCAGTCCGTCCACCGGTTGTTCGCGTAACCATGTCTGAGCCTCACGCAACGAGCCGATTATCTCCGTCAACTGCTCCTTCGGTTCACTCGCTGTCAGCTCTGCGCCATGATACGATTGCACATCGAGAACACTCACCTCTAACCTCTCACCTCTAACATCCTTGCTCGCAAACGTCAGTTTGTTGGCGAGAATGTCTCCGCACCCACGTATCTCCGCTTTCTTCAGTCGTCCCGTCACCACAAACCGAGTACCTCCACGTCCGCATGGACAAGGCTCATCCACGATATATCCCAAGTCATCAGTCAACACGGCATTGCCGGGATAGGAATGCGGCACCGGTGTTACGAACTCTAACATACCTTCTTTTCCGGGATGAAGTATTTCACGCGTCTGCGCGTCACGCACCAGCACGCGAACATAATTACTTGTATGCTTGCAGCCACACGGACAATCCGGATAATTCAGCCCCATCTGCTCCGTGAAGCCATAGATATCCACCACGTCAGTCGGTTCGATACCAAAGCACTCCGACAATTGCTGATTGAACAGCCGTTTCTCCACTTTCTCACTCTCCAGCTTCTTCCAACCACCGATATGGATAATCTTCGACCCCTTTGGCAAACGCAACTTCACATCAGCTGCTTGCAGTGCCTTCAGCACTTGTGAATACAAGATATACGTGAATCCGAACACCACCACCGGTTGCTCCTCCGGCAACGAAAGCAAGTAGTCATGCATCGCTTCCACATCGAAATACGATACCCGTTTCTCGTTCGCTTTCAGAAAATACGCAGCCTTGCTCGCAAAGTTCAGATATCCGGTAATCGCCGCAAAACGTGCTCCGAGCAATGCCTTAAACTCAGATCTCGGATCAATATCCATCACCAGAAACGGCTTGCGTTCACGACCAATCACCTCTTGCATCACTTTCACCATCGCTTTCGCTTGACGACGTGATGTCTCTTTATCCACCACGATCGTACTTGGTGTGCCGGATGTAGCCGATGACTGCAACCGCAGACGGATATCCTCTTTCGGCACCGAAGCCAACGAGAATCCCAACTCTTTGAACACACTCACCGCTACCGGAGGTATCTGCCGGATGTCCGTCAGTGGCTCGTGCGGATTGAATCCCTTCCGCCCACAGAACTGCCGATATGCTTCGTTACGTTCGTAATGGAACTGTAACTCCTCTTGCAGCGCCTCCATGTACAAACGTTCCGCATCCCCACTCTGCTCATACGGCGGCATTCCTAACAACTCCGTTGTCTTATATTCTTTTTCTTCTGTCATACTTCTTTCAATTGTAGCCGCTGGATTTTTCCTGATGATGTTTTCGGTATCGCATCCACACGCACAATGCGCTTCGGCCATTTATAGTTCTCCAACTGCGGCTTGATGATCTCCTTGATCTCCGCATCCGTGACAGGCTCTTTCTCCACGATAAACGCTTCAACTACTTCTCCCATCACCATGTCCGGCATTGCGCAACAAGCACTCTCCTTAATCTGCGGAATCGCATTCAGCACATCCTCCACCTCCATCGGACTCACCTTCTCACCACCCACATTGATAATCTCCTTAATGCGTCCTTTGATGTAGATATGTCCATCCTCGTCCATCCAGCCGCTGTCTCCTGTACGGAAATATCCGTCATGAAAATCCTGCGCGATCCGTTTCGGACTCTCATTCCAATAACGCTGCGTCACGTGCTCACCCTTCACGCAGATCTCTCCGTCAATAATCCGTATATCCACGTTCGGAGCAGCCTTGCCTATGGAACTCAGGTTCTCCGCATACTCATGAAACTCCATAAACGCACTGCGCGAAGCCTCCGTCAGTCCATAGTGCATGCATATTCGTGTGTTCGGCAACCATTCCATCAGCATCTTCTTGTCCTCAACACTCATAAACGAACTGCCAATCTCGATGTACTTCAACTGCCCCGCATAATTGCGGATCTTGTCGCGACTCATCATCTTCAGGTAAGCCCAACCGGCAGGAACCATTCCGAATCCTGTCACGTGATGTTCCTCCATCGCAGCGAAGAACCGCTTCACGTTTGCAAACGTTCCGAGCAGCACCATCGTGCCACCTTTCGACAGCACGCACCGCAACCGTCCCAAGCCGAACGAGTGGCTTACCGGCAGAGCCAACAATTCCACATCATCCGCATCGTTGCCGATATACGCATTGATGTTCCGAGCCGATGCCGCAATATTCTCATGCGTCAGCACCACACCTTTGGGCGCACCTGTTGTCCCAGTGGTGAACATGATATCGGCCATCCCATCCGAAGGGGCACCCGTTGCCACAATCCGCTCAATGTACTCCCGTCTTGCGGGTTTGGTATCAGGATCAATAGGCACACAGATGCCTCCTGCCAAATGCGTTCCAAAATACTGATACACGAACTCCGCATTCCCGGCAGCAGCCAAGACGACGCGCTTCCCTTTGTAGAAACCCGCATCATTCTGCAAAGTCTTTGCCGCCTCACAGCATCGTTCCCACAGTTCGCCATAGCTCACCCGGGTATCCTTGCATATCAGCGCCACCTTCTCCGGCATCCGCTGCGCATTGCGTTCTATCTGCTGTTCAATAGTCAGCATTACAACTTTGCCTCTGCTGCCTTCACGATGTCGTTGACATCCTCCATTTCCATCATCTCCTCAGGTTCGAAACTGATATCAAACGCTTCCTCCACCTGCTGGATGATTGCCATTTGTCCCATGGAATCCCACTGCGGGAAGTCTCCCACCGCACTTTGCAGAGTCACTTCATTGACATCCACGCCGCTGACACCGGCAACGATTTCTTTTACTTTTTCTTCTACGTTCATATTTTCAGGTTTTTAAGTATATGTTCTTTGATTTTTTCTCCTGTAAGGTTATTCTGTTCCAACAGATAACCGTATTTCCCCACCACTCCGAACGAGTCCGCTATTCCTATTTTCCGGGCATGAACACCTATGTCATTCAGAGCATCACCCAATCCTCCTATTACGCTATGCTCCTCTATAGCGAATACCGGTTTGCTCTTGTCAAGCAACGAAGCGTCAAGAGGTTTGACAGTATGCATATTTATTACATCGGCCTCTATTCCATCCTCCGCCAACAGTGCCGCAGCCTCCAATGCCTGCACCACCATGCTTCCTGTCGCGACCAGTTGGATATCCTTTCCTTCCCGCAGCCGGATTGCCTTTCCCAATTCATAATCATAATCCGACTGATACACGATGGGTGTGCCGGTCTTTCCCCAAAGACGGATATAAACGGGGATCGCGGAACAAACGGCACTTTCAAAACATTTCACCGCTTCCATTGCATCTGCCGGTGCGACGATCCGCATTCCCGGAATGGCGCGCATCAGAGCAATATCCTCTTTGGCATAATGCGTGTTTCCCAACAGTGAGGTGGTGAAGCCGGAAAACAGACCTACAAGTATCATACGTTTCCGCATATACCCGGCATACTGACGAATCGGCTCGTAGGCGCGCATCGTGAGGAAACACGCCTGCGCGACACATACAGGCAGATATCCCTCATCCGACAGTCCCGCCGCTATTCCTATCATGTTCTGTTCCGCTATCCCCACATTGAAGAAGCGGTCAGGGTACAAGGACTTGAACTTATCCAGACCGGCAGGGACGGACTGGTCTGCGGCAAGAACGACTATATCCTCCCGCTGCGCGGCAAGTTCCGGTAACGCCATTCCGAACATGCTTGCGCTCTGCCCGTACATGGCCAATAATTTCGAATTACAGTTCTCCATACGCTGCTTTTATATCGTTGACTGCCTGTTGATACTTCTTCATAGTCAATGAAGTATGATGTGCCAGTTTGTTGTTCGCAAGGAACGAGATACCATGTGCTTTAACCGTATCCGCGATGATGACATTCAGTCCTTCCTTGGGTTGGAGAGCGTCATAAAGAGCCTCTATACCATGTCCGTTCACTGTCGTGACATTGAATCCGAAAGCCCTGAACTTGGAATCCATCGAATACAGATTCATTACTTCCGTTGTCGGGCCGTCCAATTGGTAATGATTCCTGTCAACAATCAAAGTCATATTATCCAATTCAAAATTGCGAATGGACATCAGCGACTCCCAGACTATACCCTCGTCACATTCCCCGTCTCCAAGAATGACAAATATACGATTTTTGATGTCACGCTTTTTGCAAGCCATCGCAACCCCTACGGCATACGACAATCCCAAGCCAAGACTGCCGGCAGTGAACTCCATACCCGACTGAAGGTTGCGGTGAGGGTGTCCGTACAGACCCGTTCCGTTCTGGTCAAACCCTGCCAGTTGCTCTTCTGTCAGAAACCCTTTTTGCCATAGTGCGGTGTAATATGCCAGCACGGCATGACCTTTACTCAGAATAATCCTGTCCCGTCCTGGCGATGACATATCTTCCACATTGGCTGTCTCATACAGTGCGGCCAAAATCTCCATGCAGGAAAAAGCCCCTCCGATATGGCTTCCTTCTGTTCCGGTACTGAACGCCATATCCAAGGCTTTCAGTTTCATCGCATAGCAACGCTGCGTCAATTTATCCAATAAAGTCTTGTTCATCTTAGTCCTCCATCAACGCGTAAAACCTGTCCCGTGATATAACCCGACTCGTCAGAACCCAGGAACAGTGCCACATTGGCAATCTCCTCCGGTTTTGCGATTCGTTGCAAATCGGTATTAGCCAACAACGCATTCAACGTGCGTTCATCCATCTTGTGTCCCATATCGGTATCCACAACATTCGGTGCGATTGCATTCACACGAATACCCATACCCGCCAGCTCCGCTGCCGCTGTTCTGGTGAACGAGACTATCGCCGCCTTGCTTGCGCCATAAGCCGTTGTTCCGGCTGCCGCGTCCAGACCCAACACCGAACTCATCATAATGATACTGCCTTTTTTCTTTGCGGACATCAATTTGGCGATATACTGCGTAATCTGCACCTGCGCAAAAAAGTTGATTTGAAATACATTACGGATGTCAGACATCTTGGTGAACATCAGCAAAGCGCCATGCTCTATACCGGCATTGTTAACCAGCACATCTATTGGCAATTTCATAGATGCTATCTCACGAAGACCTTCACGGATGCTTTCTTCCGATGACAAATCCATCTTTACCGGGTACACGCGAGTGCCGTATTTCCTCTCCATATTCTGGAAATCGGACAACATATGGTCACTCAAAGTACGGACACAGGCAATGACACTACCCCCTTCTGCACAGAAAGCCTCTGACATCACCCTTCCGATACCCCGGTTACAACCGGTGATAACTATATTTTTTCCTTCGAATCGTTTCATTATGCTTCAACTTCAATAACAGGCGGACATACAATGTGGTCCAATGTGGCATACACACTGCCCCACGACAGACCGGAACCAAAGCCGCACATTATAACATCCATTCGTTCATTCGAAAGCTCCTCACGCGTGGCAGCCACCATCGTCATCGGAACAGATGCGCTGCTGGTGTTTCCGTACTGCATGATAGAATACGGCACTTTTGACTCCTCCACTTTCAGTTTCCTTGCTATCTTATCGTCCATATACTTATTGGCTTGATGGAGATAGAGATAACGGATGGCTGACATATCCAGATTGAAATGTTCGCAGAGAGAACGGATGGACAATGGAGGTTCTTTTGTCGAGAAGGAGAACACATCCATGCCATCCATGTGGGACTGCAAGTTGTTCCGTATGATTCCCAAATCTATCTCGTGCATCTCCAGAGACTCTGCGGAGAATGGGAAACGCGTGCCACCATCGCGGTTGATGATTGCTCCGCTGCGAGAGCCATCCGTACCAAGATGGAAATATATCGGTGATGCCTGTTCGTTATACTCAAGAGCAGTGGCTGTTCCTGCATCCCCATGCAAAGGCCATAACGTCTTGTCAAGAGGTGACTGCAAGAACGATGTTGTCTCGCCTACCAGCAACAAGGCTTTTCTTACACCGCCGGTTGCGACAAGGCTGCTTATGGCAGAAAGCCCATAGACGTACCCCGAACATGCCAAAGGTATATCTACGGCATAACATTCCTTGCTCAAGCCCAATCTGTCTTGCAATATACCGGCTGTGGCAGGAGTGACATAGTCACGGGACAATGAGACATAAATCAGAGCCTCTACCTCCTCCCGGTTCCAATGCAACTCATTCAGCAGTCTGTCCGCCGCCGCAAAACACAAATCCGAACAGCATTGGCCTTCCGCAACCATACGGGATCTTTCCACATGGGTCACAGAGATAACCTTGTCCGCTTCAATCGGATCGGTAAAGCATTTCTGCTCGCGAATCTCTTTTATTCGTGTCGGCACGGCTGCCGAAACTCCCGATATCCGGACATTATTTATTTTCAGAAAAGCCATTTCTCATTTTACTATTGAGGCTCCGCCATCCACTAACAGAGGCACACCGGTGATGAAAGAAGATGCATCCGAAAGGAGGAATGCCGTTGCCCATGCCACCTCCTCCGGCCGGCCATAGCGTTTCAACAAGTAATGCTCCATGTCTTTCTTGTAATCATCCTCTGTGAAAGTGCCATTGGTTCCGGTCATCGGAGTCTCAATCATGCCAGGACACACCGAATTGCAACGGATTCCACGTGCTGCAAAATCTACCGCGCAGAATTTCATAAACGAGTTTACCGCCGCTTTTGCCATGCCATAAACAGAGTTACCGGCATTGAATGCGGTTATTCCACCTACCGAAACTGTAAAGACATAGGAAGCGCCCTTCTTCAACACCTTCTTTTTGTATAAGTCACGAGCAAGTTTGATATGCGAAAAAGCATTGACATCAAACACTTGCTCCAACACCTCATCCTTGATGAACTTAATCGGCGCATTATTGACTACGATACCGACATTGCTTGATACGCCATCCAAATCTTTTA
>JAIKXR010000150.1 GCA_024683975.1 Paludibacteraceae bacterium | reverse complement strand
CCGGGGGTTCGAATCCCCCCTTTTCCGCCAAACAGCGAAATACGCTGAAACACCGCGAAACGCTGTTTTCAGCACAGAAAAACGACATACGGTCCGCGTATGTCGTTTTTTAGTGCTGAATCAGTCAGACTGATCCGGCTGATGCGGATCACACCCTTTTCCTCCTGCGCAAAAACAGGAGATAAACCGCCGCCATCACAAGCAGTATATACGGTTCGCCGACAGGCGAGGGAATCACGCCTATCGGATTATCTTCATCCTCCACCCATTCTCCGTTCTCCCAGTGACCACCCGTTCTGTTCGGTCTGCTTGACGGAGCACCTGCCATAGGACTGTAACCGTCAGAAGTCCCTGCCCCTCCGACCAACAACGGAGAAGTGGACTGGAACTGATAACTCGGAGCCACGGCAGTGCCGCTCCTCTGCATATTGTCCCACGATGACGATGCAGGCGGTACAGCCTGCGTGTACGCCCAAGCGGGGGACAGAACGCATCCCATAAGCAGCATCCAACCCGCCAATATCAATCTGTACACTTTGAATCGTTTATTCATCTTCTATCTGATTTTTTGTCCTAACATTGTATAGACATGACCGTTGCGCAGAACGAACACATGTCCTTTGCTTATTATCTTTATTGCTTTGTCTTTTTCTCCGCCTGTGACTGTTCCAAACCCTGTCGGGATGGGATCATCGCCCGGATCCTCTTCGGGTTCATAGCCCGGCCGGCGGATATAATAACGATGCTCATGATTCTGCTGTGGGGTCTCGATGTCGATGCACATACCGTCTATAATCGGATATTCGATGTCAGTCAACGCATCGTAGAACACTAATTGACCGTCTATTGTATTGACTTCCGTAAACCACAACCGTGTAACCGGCGCATAAGGCAGACTGCTCATATAGAACGATACAGGCACATACAGTACCTCATTTCTGAGATCGATACTCAAGCCGTGACCGTCCTCCAACGCGTAGATATTGAACGGCGTGGCTGGAGCGGAGGTGGTGGAGTAATGGTCGATATTGACAGTGGTGAGCAACGCGTCCTCGCCCTTGCGTATCTCGTCGTGATAGCCCTGCCCGATGAGAAGGCGTGAGATGCAACGTGACGAGACGGAGTTGGTCGCCGTAACGGTCATTATTCCTCTGTGAGGCAGCGACGGACCCGGGCGGCGTTCAGGCGAAGATATCATACGTTCCGTTATGGGGGCTGTCACCACACGGCTGGTGTTGAGCGTCAGGTCGATGGAAGTGGTGCTTGACGGGGTGCCAACCACCATCGCGTGCATAGGCGGTAGATAACGGTCCTGATTGGTGATGACATTATCCGTGGCACTGGCTGCCGCTTTGGACACAGTGCGGTAATTGCCGCTCGCGTCAAGATAACTGATCTCCTCCGTGAGGTCGTTGTCGGCAATAAAGCCCCAGATGTCGATATAACCCATCGCGGGGTTACCGAAGACGAACGTGGTGGATTCCGCGCCGTTGGTCAGCGTATAGGACTGGGATGTGCCGTCCGGATGGAACGCCATCTCGCCCGCGTTGCTTTCCGCAACGTCGTTACGCAACTTACGCAGGTTATGCTCGTACATATCATACGATTTTTCTCCTGACGCGTAGTAATAATAGTAGATATCGTCGTTCTTGGGCAGTCGCACATTAGTGGATCTGCCGGTTGCAGTACGCGAATAGACCGCCCATCCCTGTGCCGCCGGCATCGGGAGTGTCAGGGCGTTGGTCACCTTTGACCACTCGGCATTGGCGGAGAGGGTGTCGTTCTCTATGTTGTCGTTATTGCCGTACCTGATGACCTCATGGCTGTAGAGGGAGAGCCAGAAGGAGGCATTGCCTGAAGAGTAATTGCGTCCGTTGGCATCGAACGCGCCTACCTCCCACAGCGGGGTCTCACCCCTGAGTTCTGACTCGGCCATAAAGAGGTCGCCAGATAGCATACCTTCTACAGGTGCGGAGCGCAGTGCCCATTTGTTATGGGGTGTGGTCAAGTCGGCAATGACGCTGTCATACTCGAGACGCTGCTGCTGGCTGAGAGCAGCCCCAGAGAGGAAGCGGATGTAGTGGCACGTGTTGTACTCGAAGCCGACCTGCTTGATTGAATCCTCCGAAGGAATACTTGCCGGGTCGGGCAGAACGGGATAAGGACGACCGTCTGTCATAGGCGGTATGACAACATACGTGGAAGACAGCGGAGCAAAGCGTGCACCTGAATGAATCGGTTCGTTTGTCTGCACGATACCAATCCAGTTGTCGGGATTGTTCCAGCGGTTATCTTCTCCCTGCGGGTCCCAACGCAGGTAATCGGGTACCACACCCATGGTGAACGGCACGGTTCCCACGGGACACTCCTCAAGATCTCCCCAAGATGCCTGACCGAAAGTAGTCATCATCTGAATACCAAAGGTATAGTAGTATCCCTGGCGCATACTGTAATTGCTGTTCGGAGCGCGTACTATACGCAATGTATCTTCTCCGTTGCGGTAGTAGTCCGTATTTTCGCCTTCCAAATTCCATTTTCTATCGGGCATCAGCGAGATGGTATGCACGCCTTCCCGATAATTAGGATCATTGGTGGAAAGGAACATAATCGTATCCAATGCCACCCTCGGCAATTGAGTATCAAAGAGCATCAGTGAATCAATCGGGATTACCAACTCCGAATTGGCATCCTGCGCGTTGGCAAGCACCGTAATCGGATACTGCGACTCTTCTTCCGTACGGTTCAAACCGCCTATAATCATAGGCACACCGCCACCCAAACTTGATTCCAAACTAATCTGCACGGGCGTGGGACATACCTCTATGTTGAGATCCTGCATAACTTGCGATCCCGTACCCGGAATGGGGAAAATAGTATATTGAATGGTGGCATTGACAGGAGTAATAACGGTCATATTCGTTTGATAGAGCGACAGGTATCCGTTATTAACCAACTGCTTGAGGATATTATAAGGATTCAGACGCGCGTCCGAGAGAGCGACACCACGCTCTAACTGTATGCGTTCCATTTCAGTTTTGCTGACTTCTGAGAGCGTGCGTGCCTGTTGGTTTTCATTCAGCGTACCGAACTCATTGTCGGCACGGAGAATTTCTTTCACCACTTTGACTATATCGCTGTATTTGTATCCATAGCGTGCCTCACTCGATGCTTCGGCTGTATCGCCGTACATAAGCCAGTCGTTGTAGCAAGTGCCGGTAACTTCTTGCGGGGCTGTATGGTCGAGAAGCAACGTTCCCTTGACGCGCAAGGACACTTCATAAGTTGTGTTGGCACACATATTCTGCACCTCTTTTTCGGGTTGCTCCTCGCCGTTCAACGTGAGGACTATACGGTTGCGCACTTTGAGTGTGCGCGTCAGGGCGCAACGACTGCCCAATAACTCGTTGTAGGAACCTGCCATGTGCACGATATATGTATTGTCGGCAGCCATTTTAGCCGTATGAATGACATACATCACGGGACGGATAGAGTCGTCGAGGTGCTCATAGATATAGCCTTTACGGAACACTTCTCCGCCCGAATCCAACGTGCGCTCGAAGCGATAGATCAGTTCTTGCAGGTTGCTGAATATAGAGTCTTCGTCTTGCGGATGGTAGTAGCGGTCGGGCATCGGGATTTTTCCGTAGAGGGTATCCACTTCCGTTTCGGAGGATGCGGGACGGATCTGCTCGTCGTAGTAATGGTCTTCCAACTTGACGAAACTTGCCTTGTCGTCTTCGGTTATTTCCTCAACCGTATAATACTCATTACCTGCCACATATACATCTTCCGTAAAGCCTTGATAGTCCACACGGAGTACAACGTGTGTGAGTGAGTCGTTTTCTATCTCCGCCTTACACGTGGTGTTGGCTTGATAGACCATCAACGGCGGTTTGGTGGCGAAGATACACATATCGTCAATGACAAAGTCGTTACCGTCGTTTTTGGACGACATATTATAGACACGCACGCGGAAATTGTCAAATTCCCTTTCCTGCTCTATGGGGAAGAAAATCTGATACCACTGGTTGGAAGGCTGTATGTCGCCGGTCATATAGGACGCTATATCTTCCCACGTGTTGCCGTCGGACGAACCCTGCACAGAGATGAGGAAGTTGGGGTTCGCCTTATTCTTTTGATTACTCGGGTTGCCTACGAAGCCGGAGAAATACATCTTCTGTCCCTCACACAATGCGGTTTTCAACGAGAAGGCAGCCACTTGACCCGATGACGACATACCATCGCAATAGATCATATAGCCGTTCTCTTTGCCGCCGTGTTGCTCCATCTTGTGCCAGTAACTGCCATAGGGGATTTGGTTAATCAAACCATATTCACCCACGAAAGCAAAGTTAGGTTGAGCGTCATTATGGAATCGGTTGTTGGGCAATGAAGCCGACTCGGGATAAGCATAACCATAGGATGCGTCCGCCCATGGCAGCGGATGAGGATAAACCTGGTAATCCCCGCCGGGTTTGTTGTAGTCGAAGTTCAGACGCTCCAATACTTCAAAGTTCTGTTCTATGTCTTCATTGGTGATGAGAGCCACACCGGCAGTTTCCAATTTCGGACCGTATCTGTCCGGGCTGTGATAAATTACCGTATAGCGGCAGATGTTGAACCAATAGTCTCCTGCCACCGGTACTGCGGGGTCAGGGTCATCAACTGTTCCCGCGTGGGTTGATTTGACACTGCGTGAGCGCAAGCAGTAATAGACGGTGTCTGCCGTATTACCGGCGGTGATGCTTGTCTTGGCGGGTACTTGGAGATAATCGTTATCTGCCGTAATCGGGTATGCACATTCCGTATAGGTTCGTGTTCTTGGGTTATATGTAAACCATTGGCAGTTTACATCCCAACCGCCGCACCATATCATCGAGTCTTTTCGGACATCATCCCATCCGCCGGTTGCCCAGTTGTCATCGCGCATATAGTACCCCATAAGGGACTCCGAGTGCTTGCCGCTCATCACATTGGCATAGTTGTAGCGTTGTTCGGTGGAAAGGAGCAGCCGGTTGCCTATCGGAGCCATAACGACATGGTCTTCCAAGTAGCGCATATTCCTGTAACTTGAAGCAATTGTGTCCTTATACCCTTCCAATCGTTCTGCCATCTCCGTCCACGGATGGAGTTCGAAAATTTCGCGGAGCGAGAGCGTAGGCTCATAGATATCCACCATCGTGTCTAACATCGCGGTATCCACTTGGTCGACATTTATCATAGACAGCGGCAGGTTGTCATAATAGTTACTCATATCCACGGCATAGGTTAGGACCTGTTTGTCGGTAGGCGGATAGAGCATCGGGGATTTAGCGGGCGGATCATACCGGTCATACGGCTTCGCAGGATAATGGAAGACGGTATAACGTCCCATCGTTACCCACTTTTTGCCCAAAGCATGGTTATCCTCGTCTTTCCATACCGAGTCGCCGATGATACGGAACGGGAAGTTAAACTTGCCCGTATTGGTCGGTGCCGTTTGCCAGAGTTCGGCAGGTATGTCCGAATCTTCTTCGCCCTCATTCAACGAATACCAACGCCACCAACCATAGAAGTTACGTTCACGGATAGGCAGTTCGACGCGCTGGTCGGTTGATTGAACCGCATTGGAAGGATTGTAATAGTAGAGGATATTTTTGTTCTCGTGTACCTGTTGTGCGCCGTTGACCAACGCATCGCCCGAAGCACCTTTGGTGTGAATAAGCGTTTGGTTGTTGGTGTATTGGAACAGACTTAACTGCGATACGGAGAACTTGAAGTTGATGTAACGCCACTTGCCGTTGGAGTCTTGCAT
>JAIKXR010000135.1 GCA_024683975.1 Paludibacteraceae bacterium | reverse complement strand
TTGCGATGCATGTTAGCAATAAATTGCGGAATCTGTTCTATTGTGGGAACTCGGTACAAGGCGTTCAGAGCGACAAGATCGTCAAAGGTCTCCGGCACAAGTTCGCGCAAGTATTTCCGTATGCCTTCCGATTCGAACTGGAAGACACCGGCCGTGCGACCTTCCTGAAAAAGGCGAAAAGTCTGTTCGTCGTTCAGAGGGATTGAGTGGATGTTCAAGTCAATGCCACGCGAATGTTTGATGTTACGCAAACAATGTTTAATCATCGTCAGAACGCAAAGACCCATTATATGCGTTCCCCCCGGAAATGTTTCCCCATAGGTCCTCGTTACATAATCCACCACTTTTTCATGTTCGTTACACTCGAAATCTATATCAATTGTCGGTAAGAAACGGCTATCAGAATAGAAACGCTCGAACAGCAAACCATATTTCAATGGGTCAATGTCGGTTATTTTGAGACAATACAGCACGAGAGATCCTGCTGCCAAACCGCGACCCGGGCCAACGCATACGCCCATTTCGCGTGCAGCATTCACAGTGTCCATAATCATCAGAAGATAGTTGACGGCGGCCTCATTGGCACATAGTGTTTGGAGCTCGATTTCGAAGCGCTGGATGAAAGCCGGAGTTTGAACGAACTCGTTTCCATATCGTTCAATGGCGCCTTGCATTACCTGTTGGCGCAACTCTTCTTTTGTCGAAGAAGAGTTTGAAGAGTGTTTGTAATTCATATGACTAATTTTTCTTTTTTTTAAATAGAGCACCTTTGCTCTTAAAGAATATTTCTCCTAATACTCCTGATGGTTTCAACTTATTAAGGAATGTCAAGCGCTTCTGAAAGTCCTCCTTCTCAATGGCTAATTTCACCTCATCGAAGGAGTTGATTTTCGCAAGTGGCAAATTGAGGAGATATTGGGCTTTTACGTAGCCTATTTCTAAACGCTTTTGGAGTCGGGAACAAGCCTCTGTCGGGTCTTTGGAAATTCGCACAAGATGAATAAACTCCTCCAAATTATCCACTACAACTCCGAGACATTCCAACTCGTCCAGATGCCGCTTAACGGCATTGATTTCGGTGGAAACATGTCCCATCATATACCAAGCAGTGGTATGCAGCAACCGCACATTGCTAAAACGAATGCTCGTTTGGCTCGTCGAATGAAAGTCAAACGGTTCGTCATCTTCATCCTCTTCAATATACGATTTTGGATGTTCGGTAAATGTCTTTTTGAAAACATCCACATAGTGTTGCAGGAAAGCGGCGCGCTCAGGCGAGTCAGCATATTTGATCTCCTGTTCTACACTCTCAATTGGGCTAAAGCCGAAATTCTCCAAGAAGGAGAGTTCGCTGTAATTCGGCATATCAATCACGGCTTGCCCGGAAACCGTGAAGTCTAATAGATTTGGTCTTAAACTTTTACCGTCATAAGACATTGTCGCCTCGAAGGAATTGGTTTGTTGTTGCATGATTATGTTTTTTTTGTTCATACGAGATTGTATCTATTGTTAGATTTGGCTGCAAAATTACAGCAAAAGAGTGCCATCGTGCGGCACTCTTTTGCAAAAAATGAAGGTTAAAGGTTATTTTTCCTGTTTTGGCAGAAAAGGAGCGTAAAAAAGAAGGGTCGCCAAGCATCATCTGACCATTCTATTGTATAGCACTTTATTAACCGCTTGTTGGAACAGTTCGGGATAATTCATCTTCACCCAGTGGGTACGAATGAAGAGTAAACAACGGGCGTAGCTGTGTTCGCGAGAAAAGACTTGTATCGAGCCATCATCAAAAGTGCGGCAACTGAATATCTCTACCATATCTTTGAATGTCGGAATCTCACAGAAAAGCAGTTCATACCTATCCCGCTCACCAAAAGAAGAGTATTGCCACCACTCACGATCGTAACAGAAGTCCTCAAAGGTGTTTATATCGTTGGGCAAAGTGTTGAAATCAAATTCTTTATCGGAGGATTGAAAGACATGCTCAACAATATTGAGGGAAGAGTATTCATTTACAACTATTGCGGAAGCAGCATCTGAGCCGTATTTCTCCTTGAGGTAGTTCTGCACAAACGCTTTACCTCTGGTCGAAAACTCGACAAAGTAATCCTGAAGAATCGCCCTCTTGAGCAATCCGTCTGAACTCAAACGAGCGCTAATCGGTTCGACACCAGTTACTCCAAGGCAGTATAGCACCACACTACCGGCAGAGTGATTGTAACCCGGACTTGTGAGGAATTCGTGTTCATGTGCTTCGCGTACATAGTCCCATTCAAAAAGGAAACGCTCTGCCCACCCGCGGTGGCGAATAATTTTCAGTTCACTTTTGATGCGTTCTGTTACCTCGGGTGTGAAAACATCTTTATAACGCACATTAGCACCTTTCAACACCAAGTCTGTCAGATAGTGGTCGGGCGTATCATAGCCTTCTGGCAGAGGGAAATGAGGCAGGGAGACCGCATCAAGATGTTGTACTTTTGCAAAAAGGCCATATCTGCTATCGAGGTAGTCGGCAAGACCTTCTGGCATTTGATTCTGGACTTCGGTTATCAGTTCCACGTAGGAGGTAAAAATGGAATACTTAAGAATTCCATGGAGGTCCATGCAGTATTGCTGCTGGAAATCAACAAGCAAATGGGGATACATCTCGAACCGTGCGGGATACCTGCCATACGCCGCGTCGATGTACATCGGGTCAACGTAAAGCAGGTTGAGGAAATGCAGATTCAAGCTATTCTCACTAATGCCACAGCATATCTTCTGCATCACTTCGGGCTCGATGAAGGGGTTGTTGTCGCGGAACCAGGCCAGTGCATCGGCGTCGTACTTGATATTGGTGATGCCTATCAAATGGCTGACATTCTGTTTGATGCCCGCGAAATAGCCATGCTTCTTCTGATCATAGTTTCGTGCAGCACGAATGAATGTAGATACAAAGGGGTTACCCTGGTAGTAACAATCGGACATAAAATATGCGTCGGCAAACTCGGCAGCCTGACGACGAGTGTATTCGTTGTACTTGGACTCGATGCAAAGCATAGTCTTGCAGTCGTCGCTAATGAGAACGACGTCCATATTCGATGGGCGGTTGATGGGACGGCCAGCGGTGGGTTTGGCCATAACGGGGAACTTGACCTCGAAATAGACCTTGTCATATGTGACACCATACCAACTCAGCGGGTGCTCAGGGCTGACCCAGAAGAAGAAGTTGTAGGCTAACATCGAAGACGAGTAATAAGACTTGGCATGAGCAGGAAGAAGGCGACCGTCTTTGCCAACATAGTCCTCCAGTTCATGTCCGTCACCAGCCATAAACATGTCGTGGAACTTGCCCGTAGTGAGGGCTTCGCGTCCTGCCGGAAATACATTCTCGGCGTAGGTAGAATAATAAGAACTCATATGATACGTTTTTTTTCTTTATTTACATTGGTGATTATTTCGTTGTGTAGTTGCAAGAGTTGGTCTATGTCATCTGCGTCCTGAGGATTGACAAAGCGGATGTCGAAGAAGTGGTTGCAGTCTGTAAGCGTCAAGTCCGGCGGGATGTCGCGGACCTGTTTGTACAGGAAATGCCGAGTATCGGCCCATTTCAGGACGGCGTCGCGGAACTCCTCTTGGTGGGCGTTAAGAATGTCCACAGCAGCCTGTTGCACTGCCTGGATGGGCAGAGCGGGAAAGATGTGGTTTTCTA
>JAIKXR010000134.1 GCA_024683975.1 Paludibacteraceae bacterium | reverse complement strand
CATACAGCGTCATTCTGTGGTCTTTGGCGTAGGCAGCTATCTCGCATATCAGGCAGATGGCAGACGGCGAACACTTGTCCCTAACGGCATCGTAGGGTAGGAAGCCGAAGCTCTCTTCGCCGCCGCCGATGTATTTGCGCTTGCCTTCCCACATACGGATGCGGTTCGCTATCCATTTGAAGCCCGTGTATTCGTCCGTCAGCGTCACCCCTTGGCGATCGGCTATCTTCCTTATCATCTCGCTCGTTACGATGGTCTTCACTAAGTACATATCATCGCGCATCTTGCCCAACTGCTTCATGTTGTTGATGATATAGTAGCAGTACATCATACACGTCTGGTTGCCGTTGATGATTACCCATTCGTTCTTGTCGTTGCGTACCACGATGGCTATGCGGTCGGCGTCGGGGTCGCTTGCTATCACGAGGTCGGCGTTGATGCTGGTGCCCATCTTCATGCCCAGTGTCATGGCCTCCGAGTTCTCCGGATTGGGCGACACTACCGTCGGGAAGTTGCCGTCTATCACCATCTGTTCAGGCACCACGTGGATATTCTCGAAGCCCCACGAACGTAGGCACATAGGCACTATCTGCCGACCCGTACCGTGAAGAGGGGTATAGACTATGTTGATGTCTTTCTGGCGGAGGATAACCTCTTGGTCTATCATCACTTCCTTCACGGCCATCATATAGTCGTAGTCCATTTCGCCGCCGATTATCTCTATCAGGTTCTTGTCGCCGCCGGTGCGGACGTCTTCCATACGCACCTTGTTCACCTCCTCGATGATACCTTGGTCGTGCGGCTGAAGCACTTGGCTGCCGTCCTCCCAGTAGGCCTTGTAACCGTTGTATTCTTTCGGGTTGTGCGAAGCCGTAACGTTCACGCCGCCTTGGCAATGCAGGTGACGGATGGCGAAACTGACCTCAGGCGTCGGACGCAGGCTCTCGAACAGATAGACTTTGATGCCGTTGGCGGCGAACACGTCTGCCACGGTCTCTGCGAACAGACGGCCGTTATTGCGGCAGTCGTGACCGACCACTACGGCTACCTGACCGTTCTGCACATGCTCGAAGCCGCCTTCCTTCTGCACTTTCAGCAGGTAGTTGGCGTAGCCTTGGGTTGCTTGGGCAACGATGTATTTGTTCATGCGGTTGGTACCGGGCCCCATTATCCCACGCAGACCGCCTGTACCGAACTCCAGTGTGCGGTAGAACGAGTCTATCAGTTCCGTCTTGTCCTCTGCGTCCAACATGCGGCGCACGGCATTCCGTGTCTCTTCATCATAGGCACCACTCAGCCAGCTTTTTGCCACGCTTTCTATGCGTTCCATTTCTTTTACATCCATAGTCGTATCTTATTAGTGTTATAGTTCGGTTAGTATTATAGTCGCACCTCTCAGTACGCAAGCAGAATGCCTGTCAGCGATTAACTGCGGGTAAGTAAGCGTCCCGCACGCGACTTAACTCCCATAAATGACCCCGCAAATATACTATCTTTCTTACATATACAAAAAACTTTCGCAAAATATCTTCCGTCATCTCCATATATTGCCCTATCTTGGAAATCCGTCACCAACTGACCACAAAACCTGCGTGGACATTGATTCCTGCTTGTGCATAGTACCATGGCGAGGAAGTGAACTTGCCTCCTACTATCGACTCATAGTTACCTCCGTTGGATGCATATTTGCTGTCAAACAGATTATTAACCTGACAACGCAACGTAATGGACGGACCCTTGGCCAAGGCGCGGAAATACCTGCTGTCAAAGCAGTACTGAAGATTAAGATTTGTCACCGTATAAGGCTTGATTGTTGCATCCTCGTTCATCGTATTGTCAAGATACTGCTTGCCAACGACTATGGTGTGCAGATTCAAATCCAATCCATATACATTCAAATTAAACACCGAGCCAAAAGTCACCGATGGCGAGAAAGCGATAGTCACCTCTCCGAGGTCGCGCTCCACATTGTCCTGCCACTCCCAGTTGCTGTCATACACGTCAAACCAGTCCGTATAGTTCTGTATCTTGTTCCTCGAAAGTGTCAGATTTGCGTCCCAGCGGAACCGGATATCCTGTCTGTCAACAATCAGAACGCCACCGGTCAGTTCAATACCCATACGGTACGAATCCTTCACATTGCGGGTCAGAAAAGCACCAGTATCTGAATACTTGCCGGTCAGAACCAACTGGTTGTCATAATCCATAAAGTACAGATTCGCGCCAACGGTAAAACGCCGGTGCGAATATACGTAGCCTGACTCGTAGTCATAAAGCCTTTCCGGACGAGGTATGTCGTGAATACCGGCCTCCGTGTAGTTCTTACGGCTCGGCTCACGGTTGGCTATAGCAAAATTGAAATAAGCCTGATGCCTGCGGTTATTATATGTCACACCAGCCTTCGGATTGAAGAAATGGAACTTGTCGTGTACCGGAATTGGCTGCAAATCCTCATCATTGATACCGTCTATACGGTAATCCACAAATCTGTACTGCAAGTCGCCATACAGGGTCAGACGTTCCTTCTCTCTGTTGATTATGTGCCAGTTGGCTTTTGCGTACACATTCCCGTCAAGTTTTTTGCCTGTTGAACGATAGTACTCGTAGCCCAAAGGCAGCGGATGAGGATACAGCGAGTCACGAACGTAAGTTATGTTGCCCCAATGACTGCCGTCATAGTTGTTCACTGCACCGCCAAACTGGCTTTCCACCTTGTCTGTTATCCAGCGCAAAGACACTATACCTCCGTAAAAATGGTTGTTAAGGTTCTTCAGCCGCACAAAGTCCGAACGCTTGACCTCAGCGCCTTTGGCATCTGTATATGTAGGCAGACCGAAGTCCTTGAACTTTTTGTTCGCCTTGTATTGCTCATAATAACCGCCGCCGTGGGTATAGTGCAATATGGCATTCAGAAAAAGTCTGTCCGTCAGCCTTTGTGTCAGGTGTAAGCGTGCGTGCTGCTGCGCGTAGTTATCGGTCTGGTTCTTGTAGTATGCCTCATTGCCGTTGTCGTCCGTATAAGCACCCGCAGGATTATACCTCCTGTCCGCACCGTTCGTGCCATACGCGACATCATAACTCACACCATCCCAGGCCATATAGGTGCGTTCCTTTCCACCCAGCAGCGACAACTCAACTTGCGTATTGCCTGTCTGATAACCGACAGCACCCGAATATGAGTACAAATCCGATTTTGCTCTATACAAGAACCCGTCCGAGTTAACCTTCGAGAAACGACCCCTGGCATAAAAATGATTGGGCAGGGCGATATCAGCCGATACCATCTCGCGGAATGTGTTGTACATACCGCCGTTGAATGCCAGTTCAAAGTGGTTCTTGACTGGTCCGCCAGGCAACGTATGCATATTAACCGACGCGCCAAAAGCCGAACTGCCGTTCTTGCTCGTTCCCACACCGCGCTGAACGTCAAGCGACGTGAGAGAGGATGCCATATCCGTCATATTAACCCAGAAAACGGTCTGGCTCTCTTGGTCATTCAGAGGCACATCATCAACCGTCATATTGATGCGCGTATGGTCCGTACCGCGAACACGGAAATATGTGTAACCTATACCCAGACCGTCATCGGAAGTGGTAACGAGAGAAGGTGTCGTTTGCAGCAGATATGGCAGGTTCTGACCCGTGTTGGTCAGTTGCAACCGGTCGTGAGGCAGCTGCACGTGGTTGTCGGTCGGCTGCTGCAAAACAGCCGTAACAGCTATCTCTTGGATTTGAAACTCATTGAGAACTGTGTCTTCAACGTTTTGCGCTGACAGCAGTGCAGAACACATGGCGCACAACATAGAAAAACAGAACGTTTTTCTGCCGGCTCGTACCAGGCCGGACTTCATAATAATTCTTTTCATACTTTTCTTTGGCGGCATTACCCGCCCGAGTTCGGAGGGTGTATTCTCAGCTGTTAGGCACCCCTGTGATGAATATGTTTATTGACTAAAAGCGGTAGGCAAAACTTACAAACCAATGCCATTCCCACATCTTCTGGTCGGATGTCACTTTTTGGCGCACTTGGTTATTCAGTCCGAAGTCGTAGCCTGCCCGAAGGCGATAGCAGTCCCATTCGAATCCGCCGCCCGCTCCCCACTGGAACGTGGTGCGATAAAGCTCCTTGTCCGAATACCTGTCATAAGGCTCATAACGCTGGCCTATGGTCTCAAACCATTGCTTCGTCGCCGTCGATATGTCCGCCTGCATATAGTCACGCAATGACAGACCTATCTGCAACTGAGGACCCGTGTAGAAAAACATGTTCAGTTCACGCCACAATGGTATGGTATAATAAACTCTAATCGGTATAGTCAACTGATGCTCCGCCAAACGGTGATTGATAACCCCGCTGTGAACCTTGCCTGTCACCGGATCTGGCGACAGGTAATCTTCATAGTTCATATACGCCCATTTCTGCGTCGCTGTGCCGTACGTGAAAGTGTAGAAAAGACCGGTCTGCGCGCTGAAATGGTGGGGCAGCAGGAAATCCACCGTACCGCCCAAACGGAATCCGTGGAGATAAGTGTTCTCGTATGTCTTGTTGTCGCTCAAATGGGCGTTCTGAACATAACCCGACTCTATACGGTAACTCACCGCAAAATTGTATGGCTCTTTCACCTTCTCTGTTTTTGTCGGGTCAAAAAAGTCCTGGTCATTCGCCTCCAATGTCGGTAACGTTACGTCCTGGGCTGACACCGTCAACACTGAAAAAACAAACAGTATGAGTGTCTTGGAAAAAACAAACTGTATAAGTGTATTCTTGCGCATATCTTTCGTCTTCGCTTTGAACAAGGTCTCTGCTAACTGACCGCAAAAGTACCGCTATTCTGCGTATTTGCAAAATAATTATTGACATTCTCCCTTATTTTAGTCTCCACGCGGTCAATTATATCAGTATGTCAAAGGTCACTTTACGAGCTGCGCTGTTTGTCACTGCGTGTTAGTCAGCGTCGCTGTTGGTGAGTGAATGTTGTTTTATGTTGTTTTTTGCTGCCACTTTGTCATTTTGCAAAGGTAGCGCAAGGGTTGCTCAAAGGTAGCGATATGTCTTCGGTGTGCCTTCGGTGATGTACTGCTATGGTAAGCACTATCATTCGGTTATTTTGTTTTATTGCGAGTGTTAATATAATTATCGTTATTCTTCTTGGTTGTATTATATGTTTCCCTGTTCTGAAACAATGCTTATCCCACGCCTTTTTTGGAAATTCATTACTTGTTATCCCACGCCTTTTTTGGAAAAATAACACTTTTTATCCCAGGATATTTTTGTAATGTATTTATTTACCGTACTTTTGCGGCGTTAAACAAAAACGACCGTAATAATATGTCAGAATCCGTTTATTTTTCCCGTCGCATAGACGCATCCTTGACCGAGTGGAAAGACAGTCCTTTGCGCAAACCGTTGTTGCTTCGCGGGGCAAGACAAGTCGGCAAATCGTCAGCAGTAAGGCATCTGTCCGAGCAGTTCGAGTATTTTGTAGAGGTCAATTTTGAAATTGAAAAACAAGCCCTTGGGGTTTTTGAGCCGGATTTGTATCCTGACCGTATTTGTTCTGACCTGGAAAGTATGTATCGCATTCCTATTACAGATGGCAAGACACTGCTGTTCCTTGACGAGGTGCAGGCCTGTCCGCGTGCCATCAGTGCATTGCGTTTCTTTTATGAGAAGCGTCCCGGATTGCATGTCATTGCCGCCGGCTCGCTGTTGGAGTTCGCTTTGGCGGAACTGCCCTCTTTCGGTGTCGGCAGGATTCAGTCGATGTATATTTTTCCTTTCAGTTTCGCGGAGTTTCTGTATGCTACCAATGAAATGATGTACAAGCATCTGTATAATAAAGCAGATTATGAACCTCTGACACCAGCTATTCATAATAAGGTGGTGGAATACTTCAAAACCTTTATGTTAATCGGTGGCATGCCCGAAGTCGTGAGAATGTGGCTCAACCATGGTCGTTCACTTTTGTGCCATCAGATACAAGCCGACATAATCGCTACATATACGGACGATTTTGCCAAGTACAAGACCCGTATCTCGCCTCTTGTGTTGCGTAACACATGGCAGTCGGTGGCGGAGCAGGCAGGCTGCAAGTTTGTCTATTCGGCAGTACAAGGCGGCTTTGACACCGCCAAAGTGAAAGAGGCTTTGGAGCTGCTGCAGATGGCGGGACTGATTATCCCTGTTACCCACACATCCGCCAACGGAGTGCCTTTCGGTGCCCAGTCCAACCCCAAGTTCCGCAAGTTCCTGCCTGTCGATACCGGCATTATGCTTCACCAGTTGGGGCTTAACATAGGCGAGATGCTGCTTTTGTCTGATACAGACATCGTATGCAAAGGGGGTCTGGCGGAGGTGTCAGCAGGACTGGAACTGCTCAAAAACGGCAATCCGCGGGTGCGGGAAGACCTGTATTACTGGCTTAACTTGCACAAGGACCGTCAAGCGGAAATCGATTACCTGCTTGCCGTGCAAGGCAGGATGGTTCCTGTGGAGGTGAAAGCCGGCACTCGCGGCTCGATGCAGAGTCTGTACTACTTCCTGCAACTGAAGGACTTGCCTTACGGCATCCGTACCAGTATGGAGCCTTTCGGCGAGAAGGAGAGAGTGCATATCGTCCCTCTCTACGCTCTCGGCGCGATGCGCGACAGGCTGTAAAAGCATTGTTTCAGTACGTCAAAGGTCAATTGGTGAGCTGCGCTGTTCGTCAGCCTTCGGCTGTTGGTGACTGCGTGTTAATTTATATCGTTTTACTGACACACAAAAAGCGGCAATACCGTGTTTACTGATATTACCGCTAAAAAGTTGATGATGACTCTCTAATTGCTACAATATAATGTTCTGAATGGGTGAAGATGGTGTGAGTGATGCCATAAGTATTTGCTTTTAAGGTTGTTTATATTATCATTTTTCCTTTGTTTGTCATTCGGTGTGAGTTGCTTAATATTT
>JAIKXR010000071.1 GCA_024683975.1 Paludibacteraceae bacterium | reverse complement strand
ATCCGGGATTTTCCCGAATCAGCGAATAAATACTAAAATTGTCAAAGAACTCCTTGATTTCACTGCAAATGCAGCATAAAATCAAAAAATATATTCCTAAAATATTAACGAACTATTGATTATAAGTTTTTATTGATATTTTTGTTTCCCATAGTGGCTATAATAAGCGGTCCTATTTTTCGTTAACACAGAGACGGCCTTCACTATCGTAGAGACGACCGTTGCGGATTATGTACAAGATGCCGTTTCGGAAGAACTTGCGGGTATCCGTCTGCGGGTTCTGAATGTCAGTCTCGCCGATGGCTGTCGCATCTTTCTTTTTATATTGTGCCTGTACGTTGAGGTCAGAGATGACGTTCGTAAAGGTATTATCCCATCCAGTGAACTCGTAGCCCTCTCGTTCCGGGTCGGCGGGAGCGGTGGCATCCTTGCCGTGTTCCACGGTCTCGGTCTTCAACTCCGTGCCGTCATAATCAACGAACGTCACGGTATAGGTTTTCAGCTTGAATGTGGCCGTAACGGTAGTGTCGCTGGTTACGGCAAGCCCCGTCTTCCCATCGTAGTTGGTCCATCCTTCGAACTTGTAGCCATCATCAGCTACGGCGGTAAGATGGAGGACTGTGCCTTTCAACACATGCTCAAGGTCTATGCCAGGTTCGGTGACGCTGATTTTGCCGTTTTCGGCAACGAGGGTCACTTTGTAGGTCATCGCCTCCGTGAAGACCGCCGTATAACCGGCAACGAGCGTGTAGTCTGTCTCAAAATCGCTGTAGGGGCGCAACTCGCCGGTGCTGTAGAGTTCGGCTTCGGTCTTGCCGTCCTTGTAAAGGGCGTACAGGCAGGCGGGTGTGATCTCCACTTCCGTTTCCGCGTTGGTGGAGACGATATTGCCGTAACGGTCTTTCCAGTGGAGGAACTTCTGCGTCTTGTCTTCCGTCGCGGTCAGCGTGACCTTGCCGCCTAACTTGGCTTTGTCTGCGGATGCCTTCACCTCGCCCGTGCCGGTTGCTTTTACCTGTACGCTGACATCGATGTCGTTGTACTTATAGACGGCGGTCACTTCGGTAGGTGTGGCATCCTCGCCCTCTGTCACCACCTCAAAGGAGACGGTCTCCTTGTTGATGACGACGTAGGGGTTGAAGCGGTCAGCGTTGTGATCCCAGCCCCTGAAGGTCGCCCAGCCTTTCGCGTCCTCCGCCTTGAAGACAGCTGTCTCGCCCTTTTCGTAAGCGTTTTCGGGGCGGGGCGTGTCCTTGCAGACATACGCCTTCACGCCGCCTATGTCCTCGGGAGAGGTCTTGGCGGCAATCTTAATGTTGAAGCGGTCGGTCTTTTGGAATCTGGCGGTTGCCGCTATACTGCCGGACTTGATGTCTTTGGCGTTGATGGTCAGTTTGCTGACTGTACATTCCTGCCCCTCCCAGCCGATGAAGACGTAGCCTTCGGCAGGTAGGGGTTCGATTTCGTAAACCGGGTCGGCGCAAGTGGGAGTCTTGGTGATGGAGAAAGTGCAATTGTCCGCCTGCGCATAGTCGGGCAGGATGGCAATCATGTTCTCATCGAGGTTGGCCGCCATCAGGGTGAACTCGGGCGATGACGCGATGGCCATCCAGTTCACAGCCGCCTTATATGCTGTTTCGAGGGAGCAGTCCACACGCATCTTGCCGATAGTGGTGCCTTCGAACGCATCTTCGTCGATGATTGGCAGTCTGCTCTTGATGGTAATGCTCATCGGGCTACTTTGATTGGCGAAGGCAGCCATGCTGATCTCATCCACGCCATTGAACACTATCGAAGAGATGTCACATCCTTTGAATGCGGCATCGCCGATTAGGGATGTTTTTGTGGACAAATCCACCATCCAAAGAGAAGTGCACTCCTGAAACGCGCAAATTCCGATAACAGTGACACCATCCTTGTCTCCGTCGCCTGCAAGGTATGCGGATTGCAGTTGGGTGCATCTGGCAAAGGCGGATGGAGCGATTGAAACGCCGTTGGTCGCGCGCAAATCCAACGAGGTGATGCCTGTCTTGTAGAATGCCGACTCACCTATTTTTTCCAGATTCACTGCTTGCGAGAAGGTAACATCCTCCAACGATGCGACTTCATTGCAGAAATAGTCGGGTATTTCCTTCACTTCATCGCCGAAAGTGACGCTGTAGAGTTTGTCGCAGTCCTTGAAGAAGGAAGCGGAGAATTCGCCGGAGAGTTTCTTCACGTTCCAGCCAAGATATTTGATTTTGCAGTTGCCGCATGCGGCTTTGTCGATGTCGGTAACGGAAGAAGGGATGTCAAGGTGTTCAACTTTCGTGTTCCCGTACATTGCTTTCTTGGCTATTTTGGTGACGGGTTTGCCGTCAATCTCCGCCTTAAGACTGAGACGCGAGGGAGCTTCGTCGGTCACTTTGCTGACAGTCCAGTTCTCGCCGAAACGCTGATAGACAACGCCTTCGACGGTCTTTTCATCATCGGGTTCAACAATCATGCCTCCGTCTTCCTTGATGGTTTTGAAGTACTTTTTCCAATTCGACTCCTCATAAGCATCTTTGCAACCTTTCGGGACGGTGAGTTCCATATCTTTCTCGTCGAAGGGAGATATCCAGGCCAACTCAGGCGGTATGATAGCAAGACAGGTAACGGAAACGAGTGACGTACATTCAGCGAATGCAGCGTTATCTATTTTCTTCGTACTTTCGGGAAGGGTGATTTCCGTAAGCGAAACGCAGTTGTAGAATGCGTAAGTGTCGATGTTTACCAGTCCGTTGGGCAGTTGCACTTCGGTGACTGCGGAGTTGGCGAATGCGTAGTAGCACAATGACTTGAAACCGCTATGGACGACAATTTTCTTGATTTTGCCCAGATATTCCGCCCACTCAATGATGGGGTCGCCGGTTCCCTCATCGAAGTCAAGGGGTATATAGGTATATCCCTCCTCTTCGTCCGCTCCTCCGATGGTGAGTGTCCCGTCTTCATACTGCGCCCAAACAAAACCGTTGAGGTCCCAGTACTTTGTCTCCGCCCACGCCTTGGGCGCAGCGGTGAACAACATGCAGCAGAGTGCTGCCAAAAAGAAATAAAGTTTTTTCATAATGTATTTGTGGTTTTATTGCATTTGTTACTAATAAAGGGTGTGTGAATATGTTACCAAAGTTTTTCGTAAAAGTAACGCATCTTTGCAAAACATGCAAGTAATTTGTCAATTATGCACCGATAAGGGCTATTCTTGCAGCAGATTATTTACCAAAACAGCAGTCTTTTGTGTCCATATTTCAAAAATCTGCGACTGCTTCATTTCGTCATCCGAGTAAAGATCCATTATAGAGTCGCGTATGGAAAATCCTTTCTGAGCAATAGATGAAATGACTTGCTGGCGACGGACTAACTGCGACAGAGCATCGTCAGGAAAAGAGAGAGGCAGATTAAATTTAGTGCAGAACTCTTCGTGAGACATAAGTTCTGCCTCCTCTATGGTTTGGAGGATGTCGGAATGATGTTTTTCAAAAGCAGTATTGACTGTTTCCAACATCTGTCGCTCTTCGTTTTGTTCTGCGTTTCTTTCATTGTATGCCGCATAGAAAAGCACACAGGCAGCCGCTAACAAAAAGACTGAAATAATAACAGGGACAGCCCGCACAAATTGTTTCCTGCAATAGAGAGCGCGTTGCAGTTCGGATATGTTGGTGTACTTTCCTTGCGTGCAACGACGGCCGACAGATGTATAATGATGCGGAAGAAGACGTTTGATTAAAAAGCCTGTACGTATAATGTCCTGCTTGATGTCATTTGGTGTCGGGCTTACGCTGTCGTCTGTTTCGCTCAACCCGAAATCAATCAGTTTGACGTTGTTCCCGTTTCGTGTAACCAGTATATTGTCGCCCTTAAGATCGTGGTGAGTCAGTTGCCTCGAATGTAGATATCCAAGCACCTCTAACAACTGGTTCAATACCCGCTCGCGGACATTCCGGGCGGGATTGGCTTTAAGCCAGTCATTGAGTGTGGCTCCATCCACCCACTCCTGCACGATACATTCGCCTAATCCGCCGACTTCCTCCAACGAATAAGTGGCTGCGATGTGCGGATGGTTAAGTGAAACACCAAGCCGGAACTCTTTTTGCTGAAGCAGTTGATATTGCGTCAGCGTGCGGTGTTCGGGTCGGAGAGCCTTGATGAGGAATCGTCTGTCGTATCGTATTCCGGTATAGATAAGGCAATTCCTCCGCTCTTGAACGAGTGTCAGTTCGCTCCATTCGCGGCTGAAAACAGAATTTTGACGGCTGATGGCTTCTTCAAAGCCCGATGAACTGCTTTCCATCCACGGAATGTTATTTTTCGATTCGTCTTGCATAACTGATTCCGTTTTTCTTGCCTGCCACATAAGTCTTGGGCGTTTGGTTGCCACGGGTGAGATTGTCCAAATACATCGGTCTGCCTTCTAAGAAACAAACGGCAGTGAAGTTGTCTCCAATGCGGAGTTTGCTGTTCTCTGAATCAATGACAGTAAAGCGGTAATTGCCGTCATACCTGAAAATGCAGCGGCGTTTTGGTTGCCATGCCACTTCAATTTCCTCGCCTTGCTGCAGTTCATCGCTGCGTATGCCTTCACCCGAAAAGGTCTCACTTTCTGATTCATTGACTTTTTGCATTGCTTCTGCAAATTCGTCCCATTCTTTATAACCTAAAAAGCGCGCAAGAATAGACAGGGTGTTGTAGCGTGGTGCGGCTGCACCCTCAATATATCCCCAGAGTCGTTTGAGAGTAGTCGGCGACAAGTATTCGTGGTTGAAGTCCCATAAGCGGAGACTGAGCTGGTCAAAATCGGAAGGGGTTTTCATGGCGCGCCCCGTCAGACGCTCAATTTCGCTGCGGAGAACTTGTATTTGAGGAGATTGCTTGTCCATAGATATATGCTTTTCGTCCTGTTGAATTATCGTAAGTTCGCATTGTTATATGTCAGACCGGGAACTTATCCGGAATGTGTTAGCGAATCTGCAATTTCGATTTTGAGCGCAAAATTACAACTTATATCAGACAAAATAGCACCTTATGGCTGATTTTTTTTTGTGTTAGCCTGATAATACCTACTTTTGTGCCGTTAATATTATGAAATCTCCCGCAGAGTGACCCCTGAAGAAGTACTTGACCGATATTTTCATTACCCGGCTTTCCGGCCATTGCAAAAGGAAATCATTACATCTGTCTTGGAAGGCAGGGATACTCTCGCGCTCCTTCCTACAGGCGGAGGCAAAAGCATCTGTTTCCAAGTGCCGGCCTTGGTTAAGGGCGATGTTCTCTGCTTGGTAGTAACCCCCCTCATCGCTTTGATGAAAGACCAGGTGGATCATCTCCTCAAACGTGGCATACGGGCCGCCGCAATCTATACGGGGATGTCCCGCGAAGCGCAGCAGACAGCACTCGACAACTGCCAGTATGGTCCATATCGTTTCCTCTACGTCTCGCCTGAACGATTAGAAAGTGAGGCTTTTCGCCATCGCCTCGCTTATCTTCCTATCGCTATGATTGCTGTGGACGAAGCGCACTGTATCAGTCAATGGGGCTACGATTTCCGCCCTTCCTATCTCCGTATAGGCGAACTGCGTGACGAATTGGAACAAACTTTCGGCCATATTCCCGTACTCGCGCTGACCGCTACTGCCACTCCCGAAGTGGCGGAAGATATACAACGCCAACTCCATTTTCCCGAAAACAACATTTTCCGACAGTCTTTCTCACGTCCCAATCTGCGATATGTTGTCCGTCATTGCCGCTCCGACAGACCCTCGGCGAAAGAATCTGCAACAATGCTCACAAAGAACGAACAACTCCTGCATATCCTCGACCGCATCAAGGGTTCAGCCATCGTCTATGTGCGCAACCGAAAAAAAGCACAGGAACTCGCCAGATTCCTCAATACAGATTTCTATCACGCCGGACTTGACTCCTATGACCGTGAACAACGGCAAAAACAGTGGCAGCGGTCGCAAAGTGTTATCGTCTGCACCAACGCCTTCGGTATGGGAATAGACAAACCCGATGTACGTGCCGTAATCCACTACGACCTGCCTGACAGCCTCGAAGCATATATGCAGGAGGCGGGTAGGGCAGGCAGGGACGGAAAGACTGCCTATGCCGTTCTGCTCTATTCGCGAGATGACCGAACCAAAATGAAAAAAAGGCGGTATGACAATTTTCCGTCGCGTGAGTTTGTTGAGGAAGTGTATAACAAAGTATGCGATTATCTCGTTGTCGGTGTCGAGAGCGGATGCGGATATGCGTTTAATATCCATCTGGACGATGTATGCCGGACGATGCATCTGCCTCTTATGCCAACATATTCGGCTCTGCATCTGTTGGATATGGCAGGCTATATCCGGTTTGAAGAGGAACACGAGACGCAACCGCGTATCCGTTTGCTTGTCTCTCCGCACGAACTCCATTCGTACACCCTCTCATCGGAACAGAAATCTCTCATCAATCATATTATGCGTTCATATTCAGGTGTTTTTACTGACTTACAGTATCTTCACGAAGAGATGACCGACATTCTCCACCGGCAACTTGTAGAACTGGCTAAAAGGCATATCCTGACTTATGTACCCCGCGACAAATCTTCTCTCTTTGCCTTCCGGCAAGACCGGCAACGTGAAGTATATATGCCTGAAAAGTTCTACGAAGAACGTTTGGACCGTTATACCCGCCGCCTCCTGACGATGCTTGACTACGCCGAACAGCAAACCGTTTGTCGCCAGCAGTTTATGCTTGACTATTTTGGCGAAAAAAAGTCGCACCCATGTGGTAGGTGCGACATCTGTTGTTCGTAATCTTACGTATTACTCAATAACCTGAGATTATCATTCGCCGTTATTCTCACTAACTTTTCCGCCGACAAACTGCAATTGTCGTCCGGGGAAAAGTTCAGGCCACGAACGGTTGTGGGTGGACATGATAATGGTCATTCCGGCTTGACGTATCCCGTACAGCAGTTCCATGATCTCCTTGCCTGTCTCAAAATCAAGGTTGCCCGTAGGCTCGTCTGCCAGTATCACCTCCGGCGAATTGAGTAAGGCACGGGCTATCACTATTCGCTGTTGCTCACCGCCCGACAACTGATACGGCATCTTATACGCCTTATCGCCCATTCCTACCTGAGCGAGGGTGTCTTGTACGTGCGAACGCATCACCTGCTTGTCTTTCCACCCCGTGGCACGGAGTACAAAAAGCAGATTCTCCTCCACCGTCCGGTCTGAAAGCAACTGAAAGTCTTGAAACACAATACCAATCTTACGCCGCAACATGGGTATGTCGCGAGTGCGTATCGCATTCAAGTCATATCCGACAAAACTTCCTTTGCCGCCATACAACGGTACCTCCGCATACAACGACTTCAAAAACGTTGATTTGCCGGAGCCTACACGGCCTAACAGATAAACCATCTCGCCCGACTGAACAGTGACGTTCACCCTGTCAAGCACTATCTGCTCGTGACGGCGAAGCTCTACGTCCTTGTAATTGAGAATCTCCATTAAGAATTGTGATATATAGTGGAAATGAACCGTTAAGCGTCCTCTTCGTTATCAAGAGCGTTTATCTTGTCTTCTATCTCTTTGAGTTGCTCTTTCTGCTTGTCAATCTTCTTCCTCATATCTTCCACTATGCGATTGCCGCTCTGCGATTTGCCCGTGAAGAAAAGAATGTTGTTCTCTGCGGTCTTTATCTCTTGTTGCAGCGTTTCGTACAAGCGCACTAATCTGTTCATGTCGCCCGACTGGATAGTCTTGTCTGTACGTTCTTTTTCACGCTCTGTGCGGACACTCTTGTCCAAACCGCGTTTCTTCTCAAAGAACTGGTCGCAGATAGTGGTGAACTGCTGCCACAACTCGTCAGAGAACTTGTGAGCTACTGCACCTATCGTTTTCCATTCTTTCTGCAAGTTGCGCATCTCGTCGGCTCTCTCCTGCCATTCCTCACTGCCAAGAATCTCCGAAGCTCTGTCTATCAGCGAACGTTTGGCCTTCAGGTTCTCGTTCTGCTCATCGCGACGCTCCTTGAAATATGCAGTGCGTGCTTTGTAGAAAGCGTTGCACAAGTTGCGGTACTCTTCATATATAGACTGGTTGTGCTTCTTAGGCGCAAAACCTATCGTACGCCATTCTTCCTGTATGCTCTGCACCGTCTGTTGTGCGTCGTTCCACTGCTTGGCAGTAGTTATCTGTGTAAGGTCAATTTCCTTAAGACGTTCAATGAGTGCCTGTTTTTTCTCAAGGTTCTCCTGCTCCTGTGCGTGCAGTGAATCAAAATATGCCTGATGACGCTTGTTGATAACTGTGCTGGCCGCTTTGAAGCGGTTCCACAGGTCTTCGCGCAGTTCGCGTGCCACAGGACCAATCTCCGACCACTCGTTATGCAACTGCTGCAATGCACGCCCCGCTTCTACTATGTTCTCGTTCTCTTGCAGTTTCTCCGCCGCCTCACACAGCAACGTCTTCGCTTCAAGGTTCTTCTTGAAGTCAAGGTCACGCAACTCGATGTTAATCTTCACCAGGTCGTAGAACTGTTCCTGATAAAGCTGATATTGTTTCCATATCTCTTGAGCTTTTTGAGGAGGAACCTGACCTATCGTCTTCCACTCAGCCTGCAAGTCACGCATCTTTTGCAGATTCCCCATCACGTCTGCAGACTCAGCTTGTGACATCTCTTTCATCTGACTCAGAATGTTCTCCTTGCGCAGAAGGTTCTGCGCCATTTCTTCCTCCTGCTGTTTCGCCATCTCCTGGCGTTTCTGCTTATATTCGTTCAGCAGTTCGCGAAGCTGTTGCTCTGCCTCGTCAATTGGCGGCACCCATTCTGTCAGAGTCTCCCCAACCTTCTGGGCTGCCTCTTCGGCGGCTTTCTTCGCTTCCTCCAACTCCTGATGATACACGCGGTAGAAACGGCTCTTAACCTGTTCTACTTGTTCCTTTACGTCACTCACATTCTGTTCTAACAGACCTCTCAGTTCCTCTACGAGGGATTGCTTTTCGTTTTCCATAGTAGGATTTTGTTCGTTATATTTGCGCACAAAAGTACGGCTATTATACTATTCGCGCAAATCAAAATTATAATTATAAGGTATTTGTTGTGTTTTTATGAGTTTTTTGCTCTGCAAAAGCTTTTTCCTACAGCTTGCAGCCTGAGTACTACATTCTTTCAGGCATCTCTATTCCAAGAAGATAAGAAGCCTTGCTTATCACTTTGGCTACAGTCTCACTCAGTTTCAAACGGAAGGCACGTACTGCTTCGTCCTTCTCGCCCAGGATGCTGAAATCGTGGTAGAACGAGTTGAACTCCGAGGCAAGCGCGTAGGCGTAGTTGGCTATCACCGCAGGCGAGAAATCATCCCCCGCCTGACGGACTGTTTGCGGGAACTCTGAAAGACGCTGTATGAGAGCCAGCTCCTTGCCGTTCAGCCGGATGTCCTGTATGCCCGTTGTCCCTTTTCCCGCGCCCTCCGCTTTGCGCAGGACGCTGCGTATGCGGGCGTAGGTGTACTGGATGAACGGACCCGTGTTGCCGTTGAAGTCAATACTCTCTTCTGGGTTGAAGAGCATGTTCTTGCGCGGATCGACCTTCAAGATGAAGTACTTGAGCGCGCCCATACCCACGATGCGGGCAATCTCCCGCGCCTCCTCTTCGGTGATGCCGGTCAGGGTGTTCACCTTGTCGGCGGACATGCGGCGTGCCGTCTCCTCCATCTCGTCCATCAGGTCATCGGCATCCACCACGGTTCCCTCGCGGCTCTTCATCTTGCCGTTCGGCAGTTCCACCATGCCGTAGGAGAAATGCACCAGTTCCTTGCCGAAGGGGAAGCCCAGCTTGTCCAAAAGCAGCGACAGCACCTTGAAGTGGTACTCCTGCTCGTTGCCCACCACATACACCATCCTGTCGATGGGGTAGTCCTCGAAGCGCAGTTTGGCGGTGCCTATGTCCTGCGTCATATAGACGGACGTGCCGTCGCTGCGCAGCAGCAGTTTCTCATCCAGGCCGTCTTTGGTCAGGTCCGCCCATACCGAACCGTCCTCGCGGCGGTAGAAAAGGCCTTCTTTCAGTCCGCGCTCCACTTCGCCTTTGCCCACAAGGTAGGTGTCGCTCTCGTAGTAAATCTTATCGAACGACACGCCCATACGGCGGTAGGTCTCGTCAAAGCCGGCATAGACCCATTCGTTCATCTTTGCCCATAGCGAGCGTATCTCAGGGTCGTTTGCTTCCCACTTGCGGAGCATCTCATGAGCCTCTTTGATTAACGGGGCTTCCTTTTTGGCGGTCTCCTCGTCCATCCCTTGGGCTTTCAGTTCCTCTCTCTGTTTCTTGTACTCCTTGTCGAAACGCACGTAGTAGTCGCCGATGAGGTGGTCGCCTTTCTTGCCGCTCGTCTCTGGTGTCTCGCCGTTGCCGTAGCGAAGCCACGCCAGCATTGACTTGCAGATATGGATGCCGCGGTCGTTCACAATGTTGGTCTTCACCACTTTCCAGCCGTTGGCTTCCTGTATGCGGGCAATGGACGCGCCGAGAAGGTTGTTGCGCACGTGTCCTAAGTGGAGGGGCTTGTTCGTGTTAGGTGACGAGTACTCGACCATCATCAGTTTGTGGCGGTCCGGCTGTTGCCCGTAGTTGTCGTCAGCGGCTATCGTTTGCAGTGTCTGTAGCCAGTATGAGTCGGCTATGACGAGGTTGAGGAAGCCCTGCACGGCATTGTACTTGTCTATCAGTCCGGGGCATTGGGTTTTCATCGCCTCGCCCAGTTCGGCTGCCACCTGTGCGGGGGCTTTGCGTGCCGCTTTCACGAACGGGAAGACCACGAGCGTCAGATGACCCTCGAACTCGGGGCGTGTCTTCTGGAATTGTATTTGTTGTTCATTAGCGTCTATGCCGTAAAGTTCCTTCACGGCTTGAAGCACGATGGGAGTAAGTTGTTGTTCCAACATAGTTGTTTGATTGTTTTTTCGGGGCGCAAAGGTAGTTTATATTTTTAGGTCGTACAAATTTTTGGTTTAGGAGTTTATGAGTTTATAGGTGGTTGAGTCGTTTTTTTATAGTTGAGAGTTTAGAGTTGAGAGTTTATAGTTTCAAATTTATGGTTTATGCTTTATGATTTCAAATCCGCCCATTACTTCGCAAACATAAAAGCCCACCGGGTTTTCATGTGGATGCCGTTGACAAAACCATATACTCCACAAGCGGCTCTGTGGAGCCGTGTCCGAATATTATTCGGACACAATAGACATAGAAAAAGCGGCTTCCAGCCGCTACAACAGACGAAAGCGCTGCGAATTAGATTCGCAGCGCAATAAAAGAAAAAGACAGAAAGCTATCCCCGGGGGTAGCCTTCTGTCGTAACGAGGGTGCGGATATTATCCGCACACAATGAACAAAACCTACTTGCGGGATGAACCGCAAGAGCAGAACCTCTTTATGCAAAGCCAATGTCCGAATATCCTCCCATTATTCCGCAACCCTAAAAGCCCATAGGGCATTCATGTAAACGCAATAGAAGAAACCATGCCTGTTTTTTGTTGTATTCATTAGTCGGATTGGGTTAGTAGTGCCCCCCAAAAAAAATAAAGTTTATTTGCTCTTTTTAGCAGATAATCTTGCACAATTCAAAGTAATGCAGTACTTTTGCTCCGTTAATATAAAAATTATCTTATTTAGGATAATCCTATTTGAGATAAAATTGTATGATTTATAAATAAAATACTATAAACAAGAATATTATGGATAATCCGTTTGTTACAAAAGGATATGCAGGTTCTGAGTATTTCTGCGACAGAGTGTTGGAGACCGGACAACTTGTGGATTTGACCGTCAATGGCAACAACGTAGCGCTTATTTCACCAAGACGGGTGGGCAAGACGGATTTGATACATCACTATCTGTCACAGCCGCAGATAAAGGAGCATTATTACACGTTTTATATTGATATCTATGCCACCACATCCATTCGCGACTTTGTGAATGTGTCCGGTCGTGCCATATTAGAGGAACTGAAGCCCAAAGGCAAGGTGGTTTGGGAAGGTTTTCTTTCCATCTTGCATTCGCTGAAAAGTGAAATAACATACGATATCAACAATATACCAACCTGGAGTGTGGGACTTGGCGATATCGAACACCCAGAAACAACTCTTGACGAGATATTTTACTATCTGTCTCACGCCGACAAGCCCTGCATCGTTGCGATAGACGAGTTTCAACAGATTGTATCTTACTCCGATGCACCGGCTATTGAGGCAACTCTTCGTACCTATATCCAGAAATGCGTGAATGCCACCTTCATTTTCGCAGGTTCAAAAAGACATCTAATGGGAGAGATCTTCACCTCTTCCGTCCGTCCTTTCTATCAGTCGGTTATGATTATGAATCTGGCTCCTATACCGCAGGACAAATACACGGATTTTGCAATGCATCAGTTTGAACGGTATGGCAAACGAATAGAACCTGCCGCAGTGGCAGATGTGTATAACTGTTTTGACGGCATTACTTCCTGTATCCAACGGGTTCTCAATGTGCTGTTCTTGAAGACTGCGAAAGGACAGCTTTGTACACTTGAGGCTGTGGATAATGCGGTGGAGTATATTCTTGATATGTTCAATGAGACATATTCCGATTTGTTGGAAAAACTCCCCTACAAGCAACGTGAAGTATTCATTTCGATAGCCCGTGAAGGCAAAGCGAAGGGCATAACCGGCAAGACTTTTATCAAGAAGTATCGGTTACAAACCGTGAGTGTTGTCAATGCTGCCATTCGCGGCTTATTGGAAAAAGATCTGGTAACAGAAGACAGGGGGACATACACTGTCTATGATCCGTTTTTTGCGTATTGGCTGCAACGCCGGTAGTTTTTTTCTCTTCAATATGTACAATACATCGAAAGGCACTTCAT
>JAIKXR010000064.1 GCA_024683975.1 Paludibacteraceae bacterium | reverse complement strand
ATTCCTCTCAAGTCGTTTATGACCTACAAGGGCGTGCACGTATGCAATCTGCTGTCCGACGAGGAGATTGATGACGTGGTAAAGAAGACGATGGTAGGCGGCGCGACACTGACAGGTCTGCTCGGCACCAGCGCCTGGATGGCTCCCGGAGCCGCAGCAGCAAGCGTTGCGGAAAGCATTATCCGTGACCAGAAGAAGATGATCCCCTGCTCCGTTTCCCTCGAAGGCGAGTACGGAATGAAAGATATCACCATCGGCGTGCCTTGCATCATAGGCAGAAACGGTTTGGAGAAAGTGCTGGAACTCCAACTGTCGCAAGACGAGATGGAGCAGCTGCGCAACAGCGAAGCCGCCGTCCGTAAGACCACTGCCGTTCTGAAAGACCTAAACGTTCTGTAAATGGACCTGTTCGACAAGTGCCATTTCGAGCTTCTTGATGAGGTTCGGCGCAAAAACATCTACCCCTATTTCCATAGTCTGGAGTCGCGTCAGGCTCCGGTCGTGGAAATGGAGGGGAAGAGGCGCATCATGTTGGGCAGCAACAACTACCTCGGTCTGACCGAAGACGAACGGGTGATAGAGGCAGGCAAACGTGCCCTTGACAAGTACGGTACAGGTGTGAGCGGCAGCCGCTTTCTGAACGGCACCCTTGAACTGCATCTCCAATTAGAAAAAGCGTTGGCGGACTTCACGGGCTACGAAGCAGCTATGACCTGCTCCACAGGTTTTCAGACCAACCTTGCCATCCTTTCCACGTTATGCGGGAAGGATGACTTTATTTTGAACGACCGTGAGAACCACGCCTCCATCTACGACGGTACACGCCTGAGTTATGCTACGCAGCTGCGTTACAAGCACTCCGACATGGAAGACTTGGAGCGCAAACTGCAGTCTATCCCGTTGGAGGCAGGCAAATTGATAGTCACCGACGGCGTGTTCTCCATGCGGGGCGATATATGCAAACTGCCGCAGATATGCGACCTTGCTGACAAGTACCATGCCCGTGTGATGGTGGACGATGCGCACGGATTCGGTGTATTGGGTAAAGGCGGAAGAGGTACTGCGGCTATGTTCGGTCTGACCGACCGCGTGGACATAACGATGCTCACGTTCTCCAAGTCGCTCGCCAGCATAGGCGGCTGTATGCTTGCCTCGCAGCGGGTGGCTGAATATGTGCGCCATACGAGCCGACCTTTCATCTTCTCGGCTTCGCTCACTCCTGCCAGTGCAGCCACAGCGTTGGAAGCCTTACGACGCTTAGAGGAAGATCCCGAGCGGCCGGAACGGCTGATGCATATCACCCGCTATTTCCAACAGTCGCTTCACAAAGCAGGTGTGCCTATCATTGAGGCTCCGACACCCATTGTGCCCATTTTCACTTACGAAACATTGCACACACTCTATTTGGGCAAACGGCTCTTTGACGAGGGTGTATATGTCAATCCGGTGATTGCGCCGGCGTGCGTGGAAGGCGAGTGTCTGCTGCGCACCACCCTGATGGCGACCCATACGGAGAGTATCATTGACGAGGCAACCGAGATTATTGCCCGCGTACTGCAGGAAAAATCCGATTTCCGATGAACACATCCCGGACGCTTCTTCTGACCGGAGGATCCGGCGGTATAGGCAAGGCGACTGCCGGACTGTTCGCTTCACGCGGCTGGCAGGTGTATGAACTGAGCCGCCACGGTAGCAGTTATGAGGGCGTGACGCACATCTCGTGTGATGTGTCTTCGCCAGAACAGGTTCGCAGCGCTGTCGATGAAGTGATGCAGCTGACCGACCATATAGACGTGGTAATCAGCAATGCCGGTATGGGAATCAGCGGACCGGTGGAGTTCACGCCTGTTGAAGAAGCCAAGCGGCAGTTCGATGTCAATTTCTTCGGCGCGTTGTCTTTGGTGCAGGCCATTCTGCCTGTGTTGCGCCGTCAGATGTATGGGCGTATTATTTTCACGAGCAGTGTAGCTGCCGTATTGAGTGTTCCTTATCAGAGTATGTACAGCGCCAGCAAGGCGGCTCTTAATGCGATGGCACTGGCTTTGGCAAATGAAGTCAGGTCATATCATATACAGGTGTCGTGCCTTATGCCCGGTGACGTCGCGACAGGCTTTACCTCTGCTCGCGTGAAGGGGACGGCAGGTGCGGATATCTATCCCCGTGCCGAACAGGCGGTGGCGGCAATGGAGAAAGACGAACAAAACGGTATGAGTGCAGAAAAAATGGCAACCGCTCTTTGGCGGATTGCCATTTCCCGTTTTCCCGCTCCGCTTAACGTAGGCGGATGGCAGTATAAGATTTTCTGTTTTCTTGACCGCATCCTCCCCAAGCGCGTTGTTAACCGCATTGAGGGGATGATGTATTCCTGATTACTTTTCGAGTTTGCGGATTTTCTTCGCGGCTTTGTCTATTTGCCCTTGCAGTTCGCTGCGTTTCTTCTCTAATTCAAGAATAGTAGTGGTCATCGTGAGGCGTTTCTTGGCGGTTGCCTCAAAGTATGCTTTGCGTTTCTCCACCAGTTTCTCGTTGGTTTCGGTCAGTTGTTTCTGCCAGGTGGCATATTGTTTGTACAGAGCCTTGGCATCGGCGTTCTGGAAGTCTTTGAGTTTGGTATAGACTGTTTTGTCGTCCACGATGAAGAATACGGAGGACTCGGTGGTGGCAGCAGTCTTCTTCTTTGCTTTTGCTTTGGTGTCATCCTTTGCCGGTTCCTCTTCTTCGGGAATCTCCACTACGGGGCGTTCAGCACGGTGGTACTGTTTGAGTTGTGCATAGGCTGCCAGTTGTTCGCCCGACATGGACATAGGCAGGTAAGCGGGTTTGTCTTCCGCGAGGAATGTATAAACGCACACCTGGTCTCCGCTGCAGCGGCGGTCAGTGGCGAAATAGCCGACACCCATCTGCTCGTCAATGACGTACAGGTAGTCATTGCCTTCCGAGTTGAACGGGAAGCCGATGTTCTCGGCTGCGGCGTAGGAGTTGGTTGCCGGATTGAAACGTGTCATATAGATGTCCCATCCGCCCATACCGTCTTCCGACTGGGAGGCAAAATACAGCGTTGTGCCGTCACCCATGCAGAAAGGATAGTCCTGTTTGCTTCCGCGATTGACGGTAGCGGGCAGCGTTTCAGCTCTTTCCCATTCGCTCAAAAGGCGGCTCTGCTGCTGCAGGAGGGTACCTTGGGCGAAGAAGCGTCTATCGCCGCGCTGGTTCGTATGGGTGACGCTGCCGTCCGAACTCTGCGTCAGCGTTCCTGCATCCTTGCTCAGCGGATAGGCGCGCAGCAGGTCGGACTTGCTGATATACATGGAGTCGATAATCTTCACGTCAGTCACGCGGTGGATATAGCGGCTGCGCTTTTCCGCGATAGCAATCTGCTCCTGCACATAGTCGGTGCGGTCGCTCGACATCGATTCAATGATGTACATACGATACGCAGCGATGGCATCGTCCGGTCTCCAGAGAGCCTGATAGCACTCGCCTTCATAGAAATAACTCAGCGTATATTTCTTTTCGGTTTTTTCGAAGAGAGGTAATTATTACTCCACAAGATGTGACGCAAATCACTCAAAATATAAATCCTCCTCAAACTGAGGAGCAATTTACTCAACAGGCTGTTGAGCAAAAGGAGAATACAATTACTCCCCAACTTGGGGAGCAAATTCGAAATGATATATT
>JAIKXR010000047.1 GCA_024683975.1 Paludibacteraceae bacterium | reverse complement strand
TGACCCATATAAATCTCGCCGGCATAAGGAATACAGCGTTCAGCATAGTCGGCATCGGTAAGCAAGTGGTGAGGGACAGTATCAAAACTACGATGCACCTCACTGAAAATCTCCGTGATAGCCTGACTGCCAAGTGCACGTTCGCGGAAAAGGAACTCCTCACCCGCTTCCGCCTTCATCTTCAGGCATGCCAAACCGGCACCTTCCTGCCCGCGATTGTGCTGCTTCTCCATCATCAGATAGAGTTTGTCCAAACCGTACATCCATGTGCCGTACTTCTGCTGAAAGTAACGTAACGGCTTGCGCAGGCGAATCAACGCCACACCACATTCATGCTTGATTGGTTCCATGAGCTTAGTCGTGTTCTTGTCTGTAAATGGTGGCATCACGGTCCGGTCCTACGGAAACGATGTCCACAGGAACGCCCGTCTCCCGCTCGATGAAGGCGATATAGTCCTTTAGTTGCGAAGGAAGACTGTCATAGGTACGGCATTGTGATATATCGGTCTGCCACCCTTCAAAGTCCTTATAGACGGGTTCTATCGGCTCACCTGCCGCCTCAAAGGGGAAGTAGTCCACTTGTTTGTTTCCCATCCTGTATCCTACGCAGACGCGGATGACAGGCAAGTCATTCAGTACGTCACTCTTCATCATAATCAGTGAGGTCGTTCCGTTCATGCGTACGGCATAGCGTAGTGCAACGAGGTCAAGCCATCCTGTGCGACGCGGTCTGCCTGTAGTGGCTCCAAACTCGTGACCTATCTGACGTAGTTTTTCGCCTGTCTCATCGTTTAGTTCGGTAGGGAAAGGCCCTGCTCCTACCCTGGTGCAATATGCCTTGAAGATGCCATATACCCTGCCTATGCGGGAAGGAGCGACACCTAATCCGATACAGGCACCAGCGCAGAGTGTACTGCTTGAAGTAACGAACGGATACGTACCGAAATCAACATCCAAGAGCGAACCTTGCGCACCTTCTGCCAACACGGTATGGTCGGTTTCAATCAGGCGGTTCATTTCCACCTCGTTGTCAATTATAGTGAATCTGCGCAACTCGTCTGCCGCTTCCAGCCATGCTTGGTCATCAATACGGTCCATACCTAAAAGGCGCAAGTGCTGGTCACGTAACGTCTGATAACGCTCATGGAAATCAGGCAGTAACAAGTCGCCTACGCGCAAGCCTATGCGTGCCACTTTGTCCGTATAAGCAGGGCCAATGCCTTTGCCGGTGGTACCCACTTTATTGGCACCCTTGCCTCGTTCCTGGGCTGCATCTAACAGACGGTGTGTAGGCAGTATGAGATGGGCACGTTTGGCTATGCGCAAGGATGAACGTACATCAACGCCCATCTGCTCTATAGCATGGATTTCCTCCATCAGAATGAGCGGGTCAATGACTACGCCGTTGCCGATGATGTTCTGCGTCCCCTTACGGAAAATACCGGAAGGTACAGTATGGAGTACGAAACTGCGATCGCCGAAATGTATGCTGTGTCCTGCATTGGGTCCGCCTTGGAAGCGTGCCACTACGTCATAACGTGGGGTAAGGGCATCCACGATTTTTCCCTTACCCTCATCACCCCATTGCATCCCAAGTACTACATCTATGGTTTTCATATAGTTAATTTTTAGATTATTCTATTCCTACTCTGCTGAAGAGATAGTCCACCTGCTTCATATAATAGTCAAGCGTGAAGCAGGAGTCAATCTCCTCATCCGTGAGCAATGCCGTAACGGCAGGTGTCTGTTTGAGATTCTGTTGCATCTCCCCACCCTCCTGCAATGTTTTCATTGCCACAGGCTGCACCATATCATACGCCTGCTCACGCACCAGTCCTTTAGCAATCAAGGCATTCATTACGCGCTGGGCAAATATGGCTCCGTGAGTCAGTCCGATGTTATAAAGCATTTGGTCGGGATAGACAACGAGATTATCCAGTATGCCTGTGAAGCGTGATAACATATAGTCGAGCAAGATAGTGGCATCAGGCAGTATAATGCGCTCAGTGGACGAATGGGATATGTCGCGCTCATGCCATAGGGCTATGTTCTCGCTTGCTGTTGCCATATATCCGCGCATCACGCGTGCACAACCGCAGATGTTCTCCGACGATATGGGATTGCGTTTGTGAGGCATAGCCGACGAGCCTTTCTGACCTTTCTGAAAAGCCTCCTCCACTTCGTGTACCTCCTGACGCTGCATGTTGCGTACCTCAAGTGCCATCTGCTCCAAGGTACCGGCTATCACAGCCAGTGTGGAGAGATACCATGCGTGGCGGTCACGTCCCAGAACCTGAGTGGCTATCGGCGCTGATTCCAAACCGAGATGAGAGCATACATACTCCTGAATGAAAGGCGGTATATTGGCATAGTTGCCTACCGCTCCGCTCAGTTTGCCTGCTTCCACCCCTTTTGCGGCAAGGTCGAAACGCTCCAGATTGCGCTTCATTGAAGCGTACCACAATGCCCATTTAAGTCCGAAAGAAGTCACGTCAGCGTGCATACCGTGTGTGCGTCCGATGACGGATGTGTAACGGAACTCCTTGGCACGGCGGGCAATTACCTCAAGTATCTTTACGATATCTTCACGCAGAATAGCATTCGCCTGTTTGAGCAGGTAACCATTGGCTGTGTCCACCACATCGGTGGAGGTCAGACCGTAGTGTACCCACTTCTTTTCGTCGCCAAGCGACTCGCTCACCGTACGTGTGAATGCCACCACGTCATGGCGAGTGATCTCTTCTATCTCGTGAATGCGTTCTACACTGAACGATGCTTTCTCGCGAAGCAGACGGATATCCTCTTTCGGGACAATACCCAGTTCGGCCCATGCCTCGGCAGCGAGCAGTTCGACCTCAAGGTAGGCGTTAAACTTGTTTTCTTCAGTCCATATACGGCGCATCGGTGCGCGGCTGTAACGGTCTATCATAGTTGAGAGTTGAAAGTTGATAGTTGATAGAAGTTTGTGAGTTTAGAGTTGAGAGTTTATAGGATTTCGACTTGGAGTTTGCTGTATGCGCGTTCCACTTTCTGGAGGGCGGCATCGGTGGAGTCTGCTGTAGCCAACAGTACACCATAGCGACGGTGTCCTCGTACTTCGGGTTTGCCGAATAGACGCAACTGCGTACCTTTCTCTTCAAGCAACTGCTCTACCCCGTTAAATCGAACTTTATCCGTGTTACCTTCAATCACTATAGCTTTAGAAGCTGAAGGTCCGTAGAAACGTATCTCGGGAATAGGCAGTCCCAAGACGGCACGTACATGAAGTGCGAACTCACTCAAGTCCTGGCTAATCATCGTCACCATACCCGTATCGTGCGGACGGGGCGATACTTCAGAGAAGATAACATCCTCTCCGCATACGAACATCTCCACGCCAAAGATGCCTCTTCCTCCGAGTGCTTCGGTGATACGGCGTGCAATATTCTGCGCTTTCTCTTTTGCTACGGGCGACATCTGTTGGGGTTGCCACGACTCACGGTAGTCGCCATTGACTTGATGGTGACCGATAGGTTCACAGATGGTTGTGCCGCCTATATGACGAACCGTAAGCATCGTAATCTCGTAGTCGAAATGTACAAAGCCTTCCACGATGACTCTTCCAGCACCTGCTCTGCCTCCCTTCTGCGATTCCTGCCAAGCAGGCTCAATGTCCGCTTCAGTTTTGACAGTGGACTGGCCGTGTCCCGACGAACTCATAATAGGCTTAACCACACAGGGTATTCCGATATTCTTGATGGCAGCAAGAAACTCCTCCTTGTTGTCAGCGAACTGATAACGCGCAGTCGGCAAGTGAAGTTCTTCGGCAGCCAAGCGTCGTATCGCTTCACGGTTCATCGTAAGGAAAGCGGCTTTAGCAGTAGGAATAACATGATAGCCTTTCTGCTCCATCTCGACGAGGACGGGAGTGGCAATCGCCTCTACTTCGGGTATGATGAGAGTCGGTTGCTCCTCTTCAATAACCCGACGAAGTGCTTCTCCGTCCAACATATTAAACACATGCGAACGATGAGCGACCTGCATAGCGGGCGCATTGGCGTACTTGTCGCAAGCAATGACCTCTACGCCGTAACGTTGCAACTCAATGGTGATTTCTTTACCTAATTCGCCGCTGCCCAGTAAGAGGGCGCGAGTGGCAATTGATGAAAGGGGAGTTCCGATACTCATAGTGATTATGTTTAATTGTTTTCAGTTATCTGATTTGTATTAGTTTTCTTGTTTTGTTTAAAGTAGCATTGCAAGGTGTTATGCAACAACATGGCAATGGTCATAGGACCGACTCCTCCGGGTACAGTGGTAACAAAAGCGGCTTTCTTCTCTACTTCTTCAAAGCATACGTCACCTACCAATTTGCCATCCTGCACACTGATTCCCACATCAATGACCGCTGCCCCTTCTTTGACGCAATCGGCATTGATGAGTCGTGGCTGTCCTGCGGCAGAAACCAGTATATCCGCCTGTCTGCATAGTGCAGACAAGTTGCGCGTATGCGAATGGGCAACAGTAACCGTTGCATGTCGGTCTAACAGCATCTTGGCAACAGGTTTGCCCGCCAAGTCGCCGCGTCCGACAACCACTACCCGCTTGCCGTCTATCGTAATACCAGCGTTATCAAGTAGCGATAGGACACCTTGCGGTGTACATGGGCGTATGCCTTCTTGTCCCCGCCAAAGACGTGCTTCATTAAGAGGGTGCAATCCGTCTGCGTCTTTATGAGGCGCAATGGCTGCAATGGTTTGTTCAGTATTCAGCTGTTCGGGTAAAGGCAGTTGGACTATGATACCGTCCACTTTCGGGTCGGCATTGAGTCCGTCAATCTGACTGCACAGTTGTTCTTGTGACACCGTTTGGGGCAGATGAACCAGCCGTGCTTCCATACCGATGAGCCTTGCCGCTTTGAGTTTGTTGTCCACATACTTGGCGGACGCGGCATTATCGCCTACAAGAATGATAGCCAAACAGGGCGGACGCATACCGCTTTGCACGCAGGACGCTATTTGTCTGCGCATTGCTTCGCGCAGGTCACGGGATATTTGTGTACCCGCAATAATCATATATCGTGGCGATAAAAGAGGGT
>JAIKXR010000018.1 GCA_024683975.1 Paludibacteraceae bacterium | reverse complement strand
TATGCTTTTGCTAAGTGCGAAAGTCTTACATCTTTCACAATCCCTAACAGCGTTATCAGCATCGGAGACTATGCTTTCTGTGAATGCAACAGTCTGACTTCTGTAAGTATTCCCAACAAAGTGACAGCCTTCGGGAAAAAGACTTTCGCTAATTGCAAAAGTCTGACCTCAGTCGCCATTGGAAACAAGGTTACAAGCATTGAATATGGTGCGTTCGATGGTTGCAGCAGTCTGACCGATATTATTCTCGGCTCATCAGTCAAAGTGTTGGAAAAAGGCGCGTTCTATGGATGCCAGGCGATAAAGACGATTACATGCTACAGTATGCGTCCGCCTACTGTGAAGAAAGACGATGAGCAGCCTGTTTTCCCCGAAGACATGCCTTACAGCACTATTATTTATGTTCCTGCGGATTATTGGAACACGTATGCGCTTCATGATATATGGGGTCTGTATGACGTACAGCCGATAGGTGCGTCAGGCACGCAGACCGATGAATTGCAGATAACGCCCGATGATAATACGGCTGACATCGTTTGGCCTTCGGTGGATAATGCGGCCACATACGAGCTGGTCATCAAGGACAAGGGCGGCAATGTCATCTGCACCTTGGTCTTCAATGCCAAAGGCCAGCTGACCTCAATAGCGTTCAATGCTCCCGACCGTGACCGCAGCGACATGCCCGAACAGGCACAGTCGGCAGGTTTCTCGTTCACCGTGACAGGCTTGGATGCCGGCACCAGTTACAACCTGACCATGACCGCCAAAGACAGCAAGGGCGATACGATTGACGAAAAGGAGATGTCATTCACCACCAAAGGCGGCATACCGACCAGTGTGGATGATGTGCAACCGGACAATGTGCAAACTTCAAAAGTCTTCCGTAACGGGCAGATTCTCATCCTGCGCGGTGACAAGACCTACACCCTCCAAGGGCAGGAGGTGAAATAATCCATCATTAGGTATATCCATATCCCGTTATATCGGCAAAGTCATCCGGATATACCTTCTTTCCCCAAGCGCGGAGCATCAATGCCCCGCGCTTGCGCGTCTTCTCCGCAATCTAAACGCCTAATCTTATTTTTGCATTTGAATTTGTATAAACTGGAAAATGTTGTATCTTTGCGGTTGGTAATTATGGGTGATTTATATTTGGTGTTTAGCAATGTACAATGCATATATCGGACAAACTGGCCAAACGTCAGCTATCACCAAAATAACAACTGACCACTATGACAGTAAAGGACGAATTTGAATTGCGCAAAGAAGGGCGGGTGGAGGAGGCGTATAATGCTATTATGCCGATGTATAAGGAGCATCACGGACATTACACTACGCTTTGTATGTTCTGGTGCGGTTGTGACATGGCCAAACTGCATATAAATCGCGGTAACAGCAATGATGCGCTTCGTATATTGCAAAGTTTGGCAAGGTTATATCCGGATTTGGAAGACAAAGACTTGAATGCCAAACAGACCTTGCTGAATATCGCCGTGCAACTTGCCAAAGCCGATAAGTCTTTCTCACTGCTTGATTTTATGCAGTGGTGGGGAATAGAGAATTTGAAAGACGTGGATTTTGAAGCAGTACAGAGCAATGGTCATCCGGTGCCATCGCGTGGGCAACGGATTGCTTCTCGAATTTTTCATGAGGTAAAAGATTGTGATGAAATGGAGCGTGTACGCATTGCTATGCCATATATTGACCTTGCGTTGCTGCATACGCCTCACAACAGAAATCTGAAACGTGCCAAAGCATTGCTGTTGGCTAAAACAGGCAAGAAGGAACAAGCCGTTGCTATTTATTGCGAACTTGCCAGATACGGTAAAGAGGCGTATATATTTAGTGAACTGGCTGCTTTGACAGATGATAAGAAAGAGAAGTTAGGTCTTATTTGCAAAGCCATTACGCTACAGCGCAGTGAAGCATTCCGTCAGAAAGACCGTCTGCGTTTGGCTGAATTGTTGCAGGATGTGCGTCCCCGGATGGCGCGGTATGAGGTGGATCAATGTGTGCGGGTGCGCGAGGCGAATAATCAGCATAACAACCGACATATCAATGTTTTGCTTCGTAAATTGCAAAATGTTGCTCCCGCTTCGGCAAAAGAGCAGCAGGAGTTTTACAGGAAAGCGATTGATAAATTATTACTGCCTTTGTCGAAAGATTATACGATATGTGGAAAGAAATCTTATACGTAGGGGCGGGGAGTTTTGTAGGTGGCGTTCTGCGCTATGTGATTGCGCTCATGATGAGATGCAACGGTGGTTTCCCGTGGGCAACTTTTATGGTTAATCTGTTTGGGTGTTTTATTATAGGTTTGCTTTGGGGATTGTTTAGCCGAATGCCGAATGTTTCACAAAATCTTGTGCTGTTTCTCTCTGTTGGTTTATGCGGAGGATTTACAACTTTTTCTTCCTTCTCAAAAGAAAGTCTTATGTTAATGCAGTCAGGAAATTATTTGATCTTTTCACTATATGTGCTTGGTAGTGTGTTGTTTGGTTTTGGCATGGTCGCGGCAGGATATTATCTTACGAAATAAAACGACTTATGATTATTTAACATCGGGAGCAAAAGGAGGACATCTCCGACAGTATGTATCTGATGAGTATATCTGCTTTCCACCGACTTGATGCCGTTGCCGATTGTCACCCTCTTAAGATGGCTACATCCGTCAAATCAACATCTTGTGACTTGACGTATATCGTGCAGAGCAATTATTTAATCCTATCTCCGCAAAACTCTTTTCGGTCGCATTTGGAGCAGCGGGTGCCTTCCCAGATGCTGTCGAAATGTGACATGACGGAATCCACAAAACCGGCTTCATCGGTCAGTATGCCCGCCTCGAAGTTGCGGCGGTCAGCGGACTTCATACCCATTCCGGCACCGGTCATATTGGCAGAGCCGATATAGACTGTTTCGCTGTCAATGGCGATGAGTTTGCAATGCACACGCGGGCAAAGCCGTCGTTCCAACTTGCTCCATAGCGCAGGGTATTTGTCGAAGTCCTCACGGAACGGCTGTCCGGGTTCTTTGGCGTGCAAAAGCCGCACTTCGACACCGCGCTTTACCAAGTCGTTCAATATTTGCAGAAAAGGAACAACTTCGTTATTCTGCCTGACATACAAGTCCTTCAAATCCGCCGTGGCAATCCACAACAACCGCCGTACCCTCATCATGCGTGACAGCACTTCGGTATAATGCTCTGTGTCTCGAATATAGCGTGTCATCTACAGTATTTCTCTTGCTATCCATGCGCAGGCTTCGGCATCGGCAAGGGCATGGTGGTGGTGGGTGAGGTCGTAACCGCAGGCGGCGGCTACGGTCTGCAGCTGGTGGTTGGGAAGAGTTCTGCCGAAACAACGGCGGGAAGCAGTGAGTGTGTCGCGGAACATATATCCGGCGTATCTGATTTCATAGGCGGCAAAGGCAGCACGCAGGCATCCTTCGTCAAAGCTGGCATTATGTGCAACAAAGGGCACTTCGCCGTCCTCTATGAACGGGAAATATGAATGCACTTTTTCTTGTAATTGCGCCCAAACTTCGGGGAAGAAGTCTGCGTCATCCGTATCGCAACAATCCAAGCCGTGTACCTCTTGGCAGAACGAGGCATAGTAATTGGGTGTAGGCTTCACCAAAGAATAGAAAGAATCAACGATTTCTCCGTCCTTCACAATGGCCGCACCGACAGAGCAGATACTGGAGCGTTTGCCGTTGGCGGTCTCAAAATCTATAGCTACAAAGTTTTGCATGAGTCAGTCATTATATTTCATTTCCATGTGCGTTACGATTTTCGGCAGCAAAATTACCGTGACATACTCCCGCAAAGTGAAAGAGAGTGCAAAATTTGTACTATATGCTGAATAATACGCTAAACACACGGTCATCACCAGCTAATCACACGCTGTATTTCCAATCATATCCTGGAGCGTGAGAGCGGTCATTGCCTCAACGACAGGAACGGCACGCACGGCAATACAAGAGTCGTGCCTTCCGCCATAGAGGCGGTGCAAAGTTGCTGCGGGTTTGAAAAGGCAGCGGAAAGTAACGGCAGTGCCATCGGAAATACCACCCAAGATACCTCCGGAAAGAGTTTGCGGCGAGAGAACATCTACAGGTTTCCCACCATCTATATAGAGGTCGCTCCCGCGCAGAGAGAGAGAGTCGAAGCCAAATCCAAAATCGAAGCCGTGGCAGCCGTTAATGGACAAGACAGCCGCAGCGAGATGTGACTGCAGTTTATCGAATATAGGTTCTCCCACACCGGCCGGCAGACCCTGTATCCGGCAACCCACTATACCTCCGATGGAGTCGCCTTCGGATTGTATTTGCCGGAGCAGTTGATTTATCTTAGCGGGGTCTGTTTCTGTACCTGCTTGGATAAGTCGGGCTTTGATAAAGATGCCTTGTCGCTCAAGCATTTGTTTGGCGACAGCACCTGCGGCAACTCTCGCAGCCGTTTCCCGTGCGCTTGCTCTGCCCCCTCCCCTATGGTCACGTATGCCGTACTTGGTCTGATAGGTGAAATCGGCATGTCCGGGTCGGAAGGAATGGCGCAACCAGTCATAGTCCCGGCTACGTGCATCAGTGTTACGGATAAGAAAAGCTATGGGGGTGCCTTGGGCGATTAGCGTATCACCATCGGCGATGACCCCGCTCAGCCATTCGACTTCATCCTGCTCATTGACGGCACGTGGTGAGACACCTGCCTGTCCCCGTCCGGAACGGCGCATCAGCATATCATGAACGGAGGCAAGAGAGATGACAGTTCCGGCCGGCACACCATCAAGCACCCCGCCGACAGCAACACCATGGGACTCTCCAAAAGAGGTAAAAGAGAAAGATGAGCCAAACGTGTTCATTTCTTAAGCAATATCCAGATAATAACAGGTGCGCCGAAGAGCGCGCTCATAGTAGAGACCGGCAACGGATAAGTACCCAGACTGCACAACATATCGCAGATAAGCAGCAGGTCAGCACCAACCAAAGCGGTAGCGGGAAGTGTAAGGCGATGAGCGGAGGTGCGCAACAGTCCACGGGCTATATGAGGCACAGCAACGCCTATGAAAGCGACAGGCCCACAGAAAACGGTCACACCGCCGGCTAACAGGCCCGTAGCCACAACGATAAGGAAACGTGTACGGTCAACGCTTATGCCCAATCCTTGTGCATAGTTCTCGCCGAGGCGCAATCCGTCCAACTTCTTAATAAGACATACGGCGCAGAACATACCAACTATGATAATGGGAACCATAACCCGTATCTCACTCCAACCGACACTGCTCAGACTGCCAAAAGTCCACGTAATGAAGAGTTTGAGAGCATCTGGATTGGCAAAGGTCTGGAGAATATTGACGAATGCGCTTGCTATGGAGCCAATCATCATACCGACGATGAGCAGGCTGACGTTGTCCTTGACACGCCGTGCTATAAGCAACACCAAAAGAAGCGTAAGCATACTGCCGGCAATAGCGGCTGAAGTAATGAAAAGATTGGTGGCACCAAGCGTCAAACCAAGACTCATACCGCCAATAGTGACCAACGCCACACCCAACCCTGCACCACTGCTGACACCTAAAATATACGGTCCGGCAAGAGGGTTGCGGAAAAGAGTTTGCATCATCAATCCGCTGACAGACAATGCCATACCCGCCATGATGGCGGTCAGCATCTTTGGCAAACGAATGGTAAGAAGTATATGCCGCTCGATATCAGCCAGTTCACCAAACGGGTACAGCCAACGACTGCCGACACAGATATCCAGACATGCTAAAAGCAAGAGGAGCAAAGACAATGAAATAAAGATGACAGTTGTTCTTTTCACGGCGACAAAAGTACTACTTTTTGTTGAAAGTTTGCAAAAAATTGTGCGTACATAGGAAAAGTAGTACTTTTGCGCCGCTAAAAAACGAAATAACAATGAGTGTACACGTACAGAACGCACGGATGACGACTACCCGTATCCGTCAGAAAGCAGATAATAATGAACCCATTACGATGCTTACGTCATACGATTTCACTTTGGCGCGACTGGTGGATGAGGCGGGAACAGACATCATATTAGTTGGCGACAGTGCGTCCAATGTGGTGTGCGGCAATGCCTATACACTGCCCATTACGCTGGATGAGATGATTTTTCTGACCAAAGGTGTTGTGCGGGCTGCGGAACACGCATTGGTGGTCGCCGATATGCCTTTCGGCAGTTATCAGGTGAGCGAGGAGGAGGCTGTGAAGAACGCCATACGGATGGTGAAAGAGTCAGGTTGTGACGCTGTCAAGATTGAGGGGGGGGAAGAAGTGCTGCCTGCTATCCGTCACATAATAGCCGCCGGGATTCCCGTAGTCGGACATCTTGGACTCACCCCTCAGTCAGTCAATCAGTTCGGTGGTTACGGATTACGCGCCAAAGAAAAAGCAGAGGCAGACAAATTGCTGCGTGATGCCCTTCTGCTGGCTCAAGCAGGGTGTTTTGCTGTGACATTAGAAAAGATTCCTGCAACGCTGGCGGCACAAGTGACAAAGGACTTGGCACCATATCACTGCGCTACAATCGGTATAGGTGCTGGCAATCAGACGAGCGGACAAGTACTTGTGCTACACGATATGCTCGGACTGAACCAAGGCTTTCAGCCTAAGTTCCTGCGTCATTTTGCCGAATTGGGAGAACAAGTCAAATCCGCTGTACAAGGCTATATATCCGCCGTCAATGACCGCACATTTCCTAACGAGAAGGAGAGTTATTAAGAAAGCAGGTTACGCATTTTGTCCCCAAGAGCGGACTTGCGGGCAATATGCGCTTTAACCTCCGTAACGAAGGGATTGCTCTCAAAACGACCACGCACAGACTCAAAGTCTTTCTTTCGCTGTTCGTCATTGCCGTCTGCTCCAAAACCTGTCTGACTATTGAGGTCAAACTCTTTCTTGGCATCGTCGTAAATCATATTGTCAAGCTCAACCACGGCATCCTGCCAATGGTTGATGGTCTTTACAATCTGCTCCATAGTGACTTTGCTGACCTTACACTTCCATATAGTTTCCAAGACATCAAGAGCCCATGTCCATTCGTAGGTGTAGTAGTTCTCGTGGAGTGAGACGAAGCGCTGCTGCACATCGGAGAGTGAGAGTCTGCCCTCCTCTATCTCGTTCATAAGGCGGGTTATCTCTGATTTGGGTGCAATCAGTCCGCTCAGGTCTATCCACTCGCCTTTGCCTATCTCTGTGTCGGGTACTAGCATCTCGCGTACACGGTCAATAGTCAGATGCTTAGTGTCTGGAGCAATCTTTTTCTCTATGCGCGAGATGAGCGAATTGCCGAGAAACTTGGCTATGCCCAAGTCGTAATAACGGATGCCATGACGAAGCGAACCGTTGCGAATCTTGCAGTTCCTGTAACCATAAACTTCTGTATTCTCTCCGCTAATCTGTTGCAATTCAGTCAGTATCTCTTTTCCTTGCAACATCTTTTGAATAGTGTATGGTGAAAGCAGATTGAAGTTTATCTGGTCAATCCGCACAGGATCTTTCCTATTGTCACGTTTGGGCCATTTTTGAGCGTCACGAATGGTACCGACGGTTCGCAGATTGGCACCCGGAACAAGATAACTCTCAGAATTGTTTTCAATCAGATATGAGAATGGCAGTGACGCGGTATCTGTATGGTGCGTGTGCCGTCCCATAACGAGGCTGAAAGCACCTACCCGTGCAGGCCACAGAAGGTAAGAGTCGGAAGTCGTTTTTGAACCGCGTTCAACCAAACCTTGGTGAATAGGTCCAAGTTTGTACATGTGGTTGGACTGATTACTGCCCGATCCGGCATTGAGGAAAGAAAACATACCGGCAATCAACAATGTTGATTTATGGTGTGTCACAGTGTACGGACCGGCAAAAACAGCCGTTGCCTCTCCGTGCATACCCTGACAGTTGCTGAAGAACAAACTCTCACCTGCAGAATAGTGCTTGTCGAAGATGCAGCCCTGACCAACGAAACACTTGTCAACCAAGGTAGAGTCGCTTATTTCCACGCCGGAGGAGATAATGAAGTCGGTACATTTGACACCGCTACCAAGACGGACAGGTGCCGCCTCGTTAGAGTTGATACTGCCGTTACGCAGGCGACTGGTGCCTGCCACCTGCGTATAATCGCCTATGCGGACGTTCTTTATACTGCCGCAGTTGATGATACGGACGTGCTTGCCTATGTGTCCCATATCGCTTTCTTGCCGGGCAGCGTATTCGTCAATCATAGTTTCCACCTGTTCAATCAAGTGCGGGCGATGACGGTAAAGAGTAAGTATATATGCCAAGTGCGCGCTCAAATGGTCAAAGATAGGAATCTCACGCCCGCCACCCTCATTCATCACTGCCACCCGCACGCCGTTGCCAAAGCGGCTCGTTCCATCCACTAACAAGGCATTGACATTCTCAATACACGTGTCTTCACCTATATCGTAGTTGGCTATATAATTGTGAACGTTATAGATATGGCAGTCGTCACCGATGTTGCAACGATGAATAACAGCATGTCTGATACCCGAATGAACCTTCACACCTCCGGGCATAGTGACTATGCGGTTGAACACACCTATCCGGACATCACCGGAGAAATGCGCATCCTCCACATAAGTCGGGTCAAAACCTTCCTTGACAAGTACCTGCTGCCAATTTTCAGCGGTGCAACTCTGACGTTCGAGTCGGGTTATCTCTTCTGATGTGAGTGGTCTGAACATTATAAGGACAGGAATACGCGTTTGAAGACACTCTTTGTATATTCGGGAAATTCGCGGTCAAGCAGCCACGAGTAGTAACCTCTTTCGGTGCGGAAAACATCAGCAACCACTTTCCCCTTGTGCTTGCCGAAGTTGAAAACCTCCTGACCTTGGTCATTATAAACCACCAACCCTGCAAAGTCAGCCATACGTTTGTTGCCTGCAAGATATACGGACAGTTCCTCCACTGTTGCCGGCAGGTCTTGATAGTGCTCCATCTGCGCCATCAGCACTTCGTAAGTTGCCATCGTATCTGCGTTGGCGGTATGTGCATCCTCCAGACTCTTGCCACAATAGAAACGGTAAGCAGCAGTCAGTGTCCGAGGCTCACGATACTGAAAGATAGTGAATGCGTCTATACAATGTTTGCTCTTGAAATCCACTTGCTGCCCCGCACGCAGGAACTCCTCCACCAGCAGAGGTATATCAAAATGAGTGCTGTTATATCCCGCAAGGTCACCATCAGCAAACACTTCGGCAAGCTGCTGTGCTACCTGCTTAAAGGTCGGACAATCAGCCACATCCTCATCGTGTATGCCGTGTACGGATGCTGCCTCATCGGGAATATGCATCTGCACCTCCATACCGTTTTGCCAACGAGTAGGTTTGATACGCAGTGTCTTGCCCTCGGCTGTGCCGTCGGGAAAGAGTTTGTGGTAACTCAATTCAACGATACGGTCAGTCGCTATATTGATGCCCGTTGTCTCCAAATCAAAGAAAATGAGCGGGCGAGTCAGTTTCAGTCTCATTATTCGTTAAGCAGCATTGGCATGAGAAGCATCAGTGTCTCCTCGTTTTCTTGGTTATCGGTAGGCAGTATCAGACCTGCACGAGCGGGGTCTGCCAACTCAAACATCACTTCATCTGACGAGGCCGCTCCCAGCAATTCGATAAGGAAAGGAGCCTTGAAACCGATGGCCATCGGCATACCGTCATACGAGCAAGTGAGTACTTCTTCCGCGCTGGTTGAGAAGTCTATATCTTGAGCTGTGATAGTCACTTTGTTCTCGGTGAGAGCCAGTTTGATGAGCCCTGTACCCGGACTGGAAAAAACTGCAACACGTTTGCAGGCATTGAGTAATGTCTGACGGTCAACAATCATTTTGTTCTGGTTGTTCTGCGGTATTACAGCATTGTAGTTGGGGAAACGACCCTCAATCTGACGACAGATAATCAGTGTTTTACCGAACTCAAAACGGATAGTTTGCTTATCGAAACTCATTGTCACTTCACCGTCTTCTTTAGCGAGTACGTTCTTGAGCAGGTTTGCCGGTTTCTTGGGCAAGATGAAGTTTGCAGGCTCTTCCGATTTGACAGTCATATTAGAGAAACGTACCAAACGGTGAGCATCGGTGGCAACCAATACGATACGGTCTTCTAACATATCCACATTGATACCGTTCATCACCGGACGAAGTTCGTCATCAGCTGTACAATAGATTGTCTGGTTAATACCGTCAAGCAGCAAGCGTGCGGGCAGTTGTATCTGTTTGCTTTCTGCCGGCATTTCGGCTATCTGTGGGTACTCGTTGCCGTTTACGCCAACAAAACTGTAGTTGCCGTTTTCTGACTTGATAACCAGTTTGAAATTCTGGTCATCAACAATGAAAGTAAGCGGTTGCTCCGAAAACTCTTTGAGTGTATCAACGAGGAGTTTGCCACCAAAAGCCACTTTGCCTTCGCCTTCAAATGCATCTACAATGATTGACGTGCGAACTGTAATCTCGCTGTCTGAAGCCGTGAGTGTCAATACGTTTTCTCTTAACTCAAACAATATGTCCTCAAGGATGGGAATTGATTGTTTGGGAACGATCACGCGGCTTAAAGTTTGCAACTGTGCAAACAACTGTGTGCTGGATACTTCAAATTTCATATTCTTACGTATTTAGTTAATATTCTATTATGTAATCAGTTAATATTCGGATTATTCCGATCGGTTAGCGCGCAAAGGTAATGTTTCTTTTTTATATCTGCAAAATCAATCTGTTCTGTTTAAACGAAATGTTTTTTACCCTTTCACTTTGCTGCCACGAAGCGCAAACCATAGTATGTATGCAGCGGCTATCAAAGGCACTGTATAAGACAATATAAATCCGCTCTTGTCAGCCAGATGGCTCTGCAAGAAAGGCAACACACCACCACCAAACACCATCATCATAAACAGCCCGCTTGCCATACTTGTATGCTCACCCAATCCTTCCACTGACAGATTGAAAATACTGCCCCACATAATACTTGTGCAGAATCCACACAAAACAAAGAACATAGCTGCTATAGGTATCTTATGCATTGAGAACGAGAAAGTCGTCTTATCTATTGCAGGGAACGACACAGACACACTATCCCCCAAAATCATACCTAAAACCAATAGCAATATGCATACTACCGAAACAGTTGTCAGCATTGCCCTTGACGACACCTTACCGCCTATCGTGCCTCCGGTTAAGCGACCTATAAGCATAAAGAACCAGTACATACCCACTATAGTGCCGCTCACTGATGCTGCCACACCTATCTCGCGTGAGGTTAAGTACAGGTTAGTCACATTAGCGATACAAACCTCCAATCCCACATACAACCATACGGCTATTGCCCCAAATACAAAGTGCTTGTATTTGAGTGTCCTGCGTATTGACTCACCCATGTTCTCTACCGTCTTTTCGCCTCTTTCCATTCTTGCTCTTGCCGCTTCCAGTTCAGGCTCAGGTATAGGTGCAAAACACAGAACCACAAAGGCAAAGGCAAAAATACCCATAGCTATATACAGTGCAGGATTGGCATCGGCTATCTGCGTGTCTTTCGTCACCGTACCAATCAAGTATCCAATCAGTATTGGTACAATAGTGGCGTTCAAACTGTTACAACTGCCGCCCCACTGAACCAACTGATTGCCGCGTTTGCCGCCGCCACCCAACGTGTTGAGCATCGGATTGACTATAGAGTTAAGCAGGCACATCGAAAAACCGCTCACAAAAGCACCGGTCAGATACACACCAAAAGACCCCATACGACCGCTCATAAATGTGATGCACACACCAACAAAACCTATGCCGACTGCCCACAAAGATGTCACCTTATATCCATACTTTTTTAGCAGCATACCAGCAGGCAACCCCATACACGCGTAGGCAATAAAGTTAGCCATATTGCCCAACTGTGACATCGCATTTGTTGCCTTGAATTGCGCACGGACAATAACTCCGAACGGGTCTTGCATACCCGTCACGAACGAAATCATTCCGAACAGAAAAAAACAAATAATAATAGTGAGCGTATTGTTAGATTGTTTCATAGAGCGATTTTTTACAAGTTTTCTTTCAAGAATCTGATTAGGCGCTTGTGCAAGTGCAGATAATGTTTGCCTTGACGCAAACTGTGATTGTCGTCAGGATAAATCTGCATATCAAACTGTTTGCCGGCGTTAATCAGTGCCTCTGTCAGCATCCAAGTGTTCTGCACGTGGACATTATCATCTGCCAGCCCGTGAATCAGCAGCAGTTGTCCTGACATTTTGTCAGCCATAGCCGTCAGGTCAGCTTGATTATATCCGTCTTCATTCACCATCGGACGACGCATATACCTCTCCGTATAACCCGTATCATACAGTCTCCAATCGGTCACCGGAGCAATGGCGACTCCGCATTTAATCAGAGGCTTGTCGGCATTCTGTTCGCACATTGTCCTTATTGTCTGATAGCCGCCGTAACTCCAACCGACCATCGCTATCCTGCTGCCATCCACGTACGGCAGCCCTTGCATATACATTGCTACGCTCAAGTGGTCTTCGGTCTCTTTTTGCCCGAGGTTCATATACGTTGCGTTTCTCCACTGTCTTCCACGGTTGTCAGTCCCGCGAGGGTCGGCATTAACCACGACGTAACCCATCTCTGCCAACACGTATGCTATGCGATGATGCCAACGGTTAAGCACTCTCTGAGATGCAGGACCGGAATATTGGAACATCACAACCGGGCATTTTTTGTTTGCAGACGCGTCTGTAGGGCGAAGTATCCATGCATCCAACGAGTCCCCGCGCTCGGTCGCTATCCGCAAAAACTCTTTCTTGGGAAGATTCAAACTCTGCCATTTGGCTGCAACAACAGCATTATTCTCTATATTGCGAATCACCTTTGTATTGTTCTTGTTGAGAAAACACAGCGTATAGGTTGGTGGCACATTGTCACTCTCATACCGCAATATGCCTTTCTTGCAATCCTTTGACGGATACAACCAGTAGCAACCATGCTCATGGGTCAGGCGGCTCATTGCTTTCTTCTTCAATGTCGTTGCGTATATATGTCTTTCGGTCGGCACGGTAGCTACCTGGTAATACACTATTCCTTCCTGTTCGTCTGTACCACACACATCGGTCACATCCATCTTGTCAGGCGATAAAGCGTGTTGTATTGCGCCTTGCTCCGAACACATATACAGCCGTCTCCAGCCGTCTTTCTCGCTTAGCATAATCACTTTTCCGTTTTTCAACCATTGCCATTTGTCCCACAAAGAAAAGTCCATAAAGTACTTTTCTGACTTCTCCTCATAAAACAAATGTGTCATGCTTGACTTCGGATTGCATGCATATACAGTCATTTGTGTCTGGTCGCGATTGATTATTTGTACCATCAGCTCATACCCTTGCTCCGTATTACGCCATTGCAAGCGGGGTATATACCTGTCATCCTCTTCCGGCAGTCTCATTTGCACCAGGCTTTTATCGTGTATATCATACACCCATACTGAAGGTTTGGCATTGATTCTTCCAGATCGAGGATAACGTATTGTATGTGTAGCAGGGTAAGCATTCTCATCCTCGCTCAAGAAGGTCTGCCAAGAGAAAGTAGGAACGCCGGTTTCTTCCAATCGCACGAAAGCAAGCAACTTACTGTCAGGAGAAAACGCATACATACGGGTTATCCCAAACTCCTCTTCATACAGCCAGTCGCTCAAGCCGTTAAACATATCCGACTTGCCCTTGCGGGTAATGGCTACAGATGTGCCGAAATCTGTCTTATATAGATATAAGTCTTGCCCGTATCCGTATGCTATATACTTGTCGTTTGGCGATATCTGAACCTCGCGCAGCAGTGAATCGTGCAAAATCCTGTTCATATTTTTGCGATTATCCTGCAACGTATAATTAGCAAAATATGAGTACCTGTATTGCTGCTTGCGATTCTTCTCTTTCAACTCGAAACGAGGATGCTCCACTCCGTTCAAGATTGAGTCTATCTCTGTCGCTTTTAAGTATTTAGGGTCATATTTCTTGTCTATGACAAGGTCGTTTAGCAAGTCTGCCTGCAACGTCATACTTACCGTCAAAGCGATAAAGAAAAGTATTCGTTTCATATCATTAATGGTATTTCTGTTTAATTCTATTTTGTCCAAATTTTATACTGCTTTGTTTTTTAGCGAGCAGTGAGTCCGAATTACCAGCGTGTGGGTTTGCGTGTCGGAAATATCAGTATCCACAAGTCGCACAGCGGCAGTAGTATATCCCACAGCACAGCATCACTTATCCTCACGCCTGCTCGCATCCCTTTTGGAGCATATCCCAGTCTTCGGGCTGACACATTCAGAACCACCATCCGCATTATCAGCCGTATCAGCAGCAGTATGCCGACAGAACCAACTATGATAGCACCCATTCTCCAGTCGTTATGAAAAATCTTCACCCCGTAAGCAATCAACGCTATAGACAATGCGTACCACATACCGCGTGTCACAGGCTCAGCACCCAAACGCAACCTGCTCCATAGCGTATAGTGTGGCGATACACTCAAGTGACGGCGTTTCTGATGCCACCACTCTTGGAAACTCCTTTTCGCAGGTGACCAGGTAACACTGTCTGCACACGTCACCGTTGCCGTTGTCTTCCCCATTGCATAATGATTGACTATCAAGTCGTCATCACCGGCACTCTCGCCTAAATAACCCGAAAAACCGTTGTGCGACAGGAACCATTCTTTCTTGTATGCCAAATTCCTGCCAACGCCCATATAAGGATGATGACACCGTGCCGCACCAAGATAGTGCAAACCGTTAAACAACGTATCGTAACGAATAATCCTGTTGAGCAGACCTTTGCCCTTGAAGTACGCACCAAAACCTAACACCACATCCGTTTCCGCCGATTTGTCAAAACCTTTCATCATCTCCCATATCCAATATTTGGATGCCGGACGACAATCAGCATCCGTGAATAGAAGATAGTCAAAGCGGGCCGCCTTGATACCCAATGTCAGTGCTAATTTTTTGCCGCTGATTATGCGTGCATGTTGTGGAACAAAAGTACGGCGCAAACGCGGATAATGAAACATAAAGTCGTCCAACACCGACCGCGTCTCGTCTTCCGACCGGTCGTCAACTACTATAATCTCATACATCGGATAGTCTTGTTCCAACAGCGACTGAAGATAATCCCGTAAGTTGGATGCCTCATTGCGGGCTGCCACTATCACAGACACACCACGCACATCATCTCCGAACAAATCCAATTGGTCGCCTGCATGTTTTGGCTTTTCCTGTTCTTTCTCTATAAGTTTTCCGGCTTTCGGAAGATAGATATATCGCAGATAGAAATACAACTGAAAGAACAGCACTATCAGCATACCTCCTGTCAGGTATAACACATAAAGCGGTATGTCGTACCCTGCTATACTCATCGCTTGCTACGTTTATACACCTTTGATTATGCCGCGCTCTGAACTGCGTATGAAACTGATTATCATCTTTCTCTCTTCCGATTCGGGTATCTCTGACAGTACTTTCTCTATGGCCTGCGTTGTGTTCAATTTCGACATAAAGATTATTCTATATATCGCCTGTATGCGTTCTATCTGTTCTTTGCTGAATCCGCGTCTTGTCAGTCCCACCGTGTTGATACCTGTGTATTGAGTCGGCTGTCTCGCTGCCAAAACGAAAGGCGGCACGTCCTTGTTAATCAGACTACCACCTTGTATCATTACGTGTGCACCTATCTGTGAGAACTGATGAACCAACGTCCCGCCGCCTATCACAGCATAGTCATCCACCTTCACTTCTCCTGCCAACTGAGTCGTATTTGACATTATCACGTGATCCCCTACCACCACATCGTGTGCCACATGGCAATAAGCCATTATCAAACAGTGGCTGCCCACCACCGTCTTGCCTTTCGAGGCTGTGCCGCGATGAACGGTCGAACATTCACGCAAAACCGTGTGGTCACCTATGTATGTGTAAGTCAACTCGCCTTGGAACTTCAAATCCTGAGGTATCGCACCAACGATTGCCGTCGGAAAAACGTGACAATGACTGCCTATACGTGTATGTGCGCATACAGTTGCATTAGCATCAATCACCGTACCATCACCTATCTCTACGTCATCGTCAATGAACACAAACGGACCTATCTCGACATCCTCACCAATTTTTGCATTGGGATGAACACTCGCTAATGGAGAAATCATAGATTATCTTTATTTATTTGTTCTGAATAAGCGCGCAAAGTTAATTAACATTTGGCATATAACCACAATCAAACTGATTTTTTCGTCAATAATTCTTTGAGCAACTGTTTGCAGCACCATGTATTGAACTCGTGTCCGGGCTTGCTAACCGTTATCTTTCCTCTTATCGGCATACCAAGCAGCGACATATCTCCCACCACGTCCAACAGTTTGTGTCGTGCCGGTTCATTCTCATATTTGAGTTCGCTTAAGTAGCCCAGTTGTGTCGCATCTATCGGTTTCTGACCCAACTTGCGTGCCAACATGTTCATTGACCATTGCCACATGCGCTTGTCATATATCACCAACGCATTCTGCAAGTCGCCTCCTTTAATAAGCTCTAATTGTAACAACGGCTTAATCTCCCTCAAAAAACAGAAAGTCCGTGCCGATGCAATCTCTTCATCAAAATCTTTAACATCACTTAATACCGCGTCTTGCTTGCCTAAAACAGGTGACGGATAGTCCACATGCACAAACACCTCATACCGTTCACACGGCTCAATCTTCATCCAACTGCCTTTGCCGTTATCAAACACAATGGGCTTGCGAACAACCAATTCCTCTAAATCGCAGTTCTGCTCCTCCAGTCCGACGCGTTTGATCTCATCCACCCACATTCGGGAACTACCGTCCAAAATGGGAACCTCAGGACCATCAAGTTCAATCATACAGTTGCTCACACCCATCGCATACAAAGCTGCCAACAAGTGCTCCACAGTACTCACTTTCCACCCCTTCTGCTCTAACACAGTCCCACGTGACGTACCACCTACAAAAGTCGCTAATGCACGCATCATCGGTCTCTCCTGCATATCAACCCGCCTGAAACATATACCCGTACCCTCCAACGCAGGACGCAACGTGGCACAGATTTCAACGCCCGTATGCAACCCCTTGCCACGCAACGCAAAACTCTCTCTTATAGTTCTCTGCTTCATTGTAACTTCCGGTATATGTCCGGCAAACGACGATAAACGGCTTGGGCTCTGCGCCAACGGTTAGCCTCTATGGCAGGCATACCTATATACTGGCCTGCTTTGCGTATCGAACCTGCCACACCCGACTTCGCGCCAAACATACACCCATCGGCTATCTCTATATGCCCCGCCACGCCCACTTGACCTGTCAGCGTGCAGTGACTGCCTATCTTCGTCGAACCGGCTATACCCACCTGACCGCATAGCACTGTCGATTCTCCAATCTGCACATTATGAGCTATCTGACACAAATTATCTATCTTCGTGTTCCTGCCTATACGCGTCTCGCCCATCATAGCACGGTCTATTGTTGTATTTGCACCTATCTCCACATCGTCCTCTATAACCACCGTACCTATCTGCGGAACCTTGTGATAAACACCTTTTTCATCCGGCTCAAAACCAAAACCGTCCGAGCCAATCACCGCACCGCTGTGAACTATGCAATCCTGACCAATATTGCAACCGTAATAAACCTTCACTCCGGCATATAGCACCGTCCTGTCACCAATGCTTGTATTATCACCAATGTATGTCTGCGGATAAATCTGCACCCCCCGGCCAAGGCGAACCCCCCGGCCAATATATGCGCCTGCACCTATGTATGCACCCTCCGGCACTTCTACACCCTCGCTGACGTATGCACCCTGTTCAACTCCTTTGCGCGCAGGATTAAGCACTTTCGCCACCTCACTGAGTAACATAGCCATCGCTCCACGGGCATTATCCACGCGGATTATTGTCGCATCAGTCTTGCCTTCAAATGCTATATTACGCGAAAGTAATACTATCGATGCCTTAGTATCTGCAAGAAATTGTATGTACTTGGCATCTCCTAAAAAACACAGATCACCTTCTTTTGCCGTCTCTATTCCCGACACATTGCTCACTGTTCGATTACCATCTCCATCTATCGTTCCGCCGAGTAACTGACTAATCTGATTGGCACTAAATTCCATCATATCTTCGTTTTAGTTTATATGTTTTTGAACATACTTATTCTATTTTTGTAGAAATCTTTTGGCACTTTCCCCAAAAAAGCGCACAAAGGTAAATGATTTATAAATAACACACAAATCATTTTTTTTCTTCTTTGAACGCATCTTTGAACGCATCAGGAGTATGCGCCACAATCAATTATTAAAGTTTCGCAAGTAGATTGAATCGTGTCGCTGACGCGACATTGAAACGATTTGGAATGATTGGAACAATACAAACGATAAATATTTGTCGAAAAGTTCACGGGCAATTAAACAGAATCAGTGTTGTTTTACACAAAATATCACGAATTAATCATAAATTAACCACAAATGATTTTTGGTTATCAATGGTCATCATATTTTGATTGTAACCGGCTGAAAATGGTTATTTTAACATACGTTGAGGGCTGTACTTTTGCGATGTTCACCGGTCGCTATATTGAAAATTTGCAATTAGCGGAAAATCAACCGTTTGTGAATTTTAGGTTATGCGAAGGTTATGTGAAGGTTATGTAATTAACCGAAAATGAGCCGAATGTAATGCGGAAGAAATAACGTAATATTTTTAATCAATGGTCGTCAATAGTTCCTATTGTTCCCAATACGCGAAATACACGCCACCATAACATGTGTCAGATAAGAAATTACAACTTGCGAAACTTGAATTATTG
>JAIKXR010000147.1 GCA_024683975.1 Paludibacteraceae bacterium | reverse complement strand
AAATCAACAATATGTTTTCTTAACAAAACATATGTATGTAATTTCTTTAGATAATCTCTTCTTGATTCATCAATTGCCGCATGCTGTACCAATAGTTCTTCATATTCTGAAAGCAAATCCAATGAGTCATGCCTTTTATAGTATTCGAAGACAGATTCATAATCATTGCATATTTCTTCCTCGAGCATATCATTTTTCTGTTGCCCGAGGAAAAGAATACAGAATATGTTCAGCAGGTTTAGTACAGGATTTATTTCTATAATCGACCGTCTAATCAGACGCACAGCACCTTGCAAATGTTTGACATTGTCTTTTTGAGAGTCATTATTGACAATATCCCTGTCAACCACTCTCATATACTTCTTTACCAATGCAAAATCAGATATTTCTTTCTCACTATGAATATTATGGTTGGTATCGTCCTTAAGTGAAAAGGGAATATCTTGCTGAATACCGGAATCGTATGTAACGAATCCCTCCCTTGCGTACTTTGAGTTGAAATAGAAATAGATGAAATCCTTCAGGTCTTCGTTCGTCTCTTTCCAATCCTTACCTGAATTGATGGCCATATTACAGAACTGCTCCATATCCAATATGCCTCTGGCTCTCTTATCCGCGATGCTTCTATATACGAAAGATGTAAGATGTTTAAGACAAGCCATAATTGCCTTATTCTCACCATTATCGTTTTCAGCCATTTGCTTAACTTCATTAATCATTTTGTCCACTCTTTCCTCTGAATAGTACTTCCGATAATAAAGGTGAAGGTATGCATAGTAGTGTGATTCTTCATAATGTGCTGTTGTAATACGGAATGTTTTTTCGTAGTAATCTTCAGTGAAATCTTCAATCAGTCCAATGATACACATTCGATAAATGGCTTTTTGGATGGCATCTTTATAGTTGGCAGAGCCATAATCGTTGATATAACTGAATCCACGGTTATTCTTCGCATTCTTAGCGTTGCGAGTATTGAATAAGGGCATTTGTCTTGCTTGAAGATAAGTATTATATTCGTCAAGCACATGTTCGTCCTCTTGGTATGACACATAGAAAGTAAGGGTTTTCCCAATTGGATAGCGTTTGACATATTGCAGGATGCCCTTACTAATTCCTTCTTTTCGAGATTCAGGACCTACAAATTCCTCATTGCTGATACGAATATTCAGTGTGTTCATAAGGAGTTCCATAACATATATCTCAAATTCCTCTCCAAGAAAATTGCTGTCATAGAAGAATTTATTGTTTATGTAGTCTGAAGAGTATGCTTCCCATTGACCTGTTTTAGCATTCATTTTCCAGAACTTTTCAGGCGAATACATAATAGTAGCCAAAGCCATCTTCTTGTCACGACCGGCACGACCTGCCTCTTGCACAAAGGATTCCAAGGAATAGGGATAATTCAAGTGAATAGTTAGACGAACATTTGATTTGTCAATCCCCATCCCAAAGGCATTTGTTGCCACCATCAAATTAGTGTTGCCTGTAAGAAAATCATCCTGACAAGTAGTGTCATCGCCTCCTCTATATGTTGAGATTCTGGTGATGTCGTGTTCTCTTAATGTATTAGCCACAGAAGGAACACTCAGTCTTACATCTCTTCTTTCTTCCCTGTTTGCGCGAATGCAGAAAACTATTCCTGCCACATCCGTATGTTCTTCAGTAAACCAATCTTCTTCAACATCGGTATAGAGGTCGGCAGAATTGACTTCTTCGATTTTACTCTTGTCGGAGATATTCTCCCGTTCAAGAAACCGTTCCTTTATCTCGCCTATGCTAACTTCGTTTTGTATTTCCCGTATTTTCCCAGTAGCATCACTGAGAGCATCAAGAAGTAACTCCTCTTTTATTTCATCAACCTCTCTGGATTTTGTAGCTGACAATGCATCAACAGGATATACGTAATACTGTAACTCCAGTCTATTTGTGTTCTCATATCTTATAGTCGCGTCATCGTCCAAGGAATAGGAATTGTTGCCAGATAACTCTCTTTCCACATCAGCAAGTACATCGAATGAGGCGGTTGCCGTCAATCCAAACAGAGAAATATGGTTGTCTTCGCCCGCAACTTCTTTAGGAAGCACATAGTTGAACAAATTTCTTCCCAGATGGAGATAAGCAAGTCTAAAGTTGTGTCCCCATTCCGAAACACAATGCACTTCATCTATTACACCGTAAGCGAAATATACATCCGATTCGCGCATTGAACGCAAGACTTCTCTAAATCGGCGTATGCTTAATCGCTCAGGAGATAAGAACATAATCTGTATTTGAGACCCAGTAAGTGCGCTTTCCCTTCGTTCTCGTTCTTCTCTGTCCTTGGTTATGTCACTATTAATGTATGAAACGCAGTCGATACCAGTCTTTAGCAAGCCATCATACTGATCTTTCATAAGACCTCTCAACGGATCAACAACCAATGTAACACAAGGCTGTAACATTGCAGCCAGTTGGTAGGTAAGAGATTTACCTCCACCTGTTGGCAACAGTCCGATTACACTCTTTAATTGTAATGCCCGACTAAGGATAGGAAGCTGACCAGGTCTGAAATCTTCTTTCCTGAATATCAAGTTAAGGAAATACCTCAAATGAACGCATACATCTTCTATATTGTGATAAATGCCCTGTGTGTCCTTCTCTACAAGAGGTTTGTATTTGATTCTTTCGGTTGTATATAATAATCTTTCCGCATAAACAGTCCTTGACGAGCGTACAATGAAATAGCAGTCATTGTCAGCCTTGTATGTTGAGAACATAACCTTTTCAGGGTTACAAATCTGGTCAATAGAGACATCAATAACAGCGTCATACGTAATCTGAGTGTCTGCATCCTTTTTGCTATGGATGTTGATGGCGGGCAGGGTCATATCACTATAATCTTGTGTCATAGCAATAATATGATGATATAACTCTGCAAAATCGTTAAGAGCAAGTTCTGCCACTGATGTGTCATCTTCAATGACAAGAATCTCCAAACTCTCTTTTTTCAGGTCTAAACGATCAGATATGATTGCCTCGGCAAAAGTCTTTTGAATACGGGCTACTGCGTTAAGATTTTTTGCTCTATCATTAGAACCGATGGCATTCAGCACCTTTTGACTTGCAATTGTTGGACGTCCTCGTGAGATAAGGTTGCTGACAAGGGCATATACAGGACATAAATTCTTGTGTGCCGACATATCAAACGGAGCAAGAATCTCAAATGCACTCTGTAATACTGACCCTTGCAAGTCGGTGTCTGAATAGGATGCAAATAATTGGACAGGAGCATAGTAACTATATTTATGGAGGATGTCTTTGGTACTTGCCAAACTATATGTAAAACTCTTAATCAGACAGCCATACGCTCTACCATTGGAATGATGACCAAAATTTGTGTCACGATAGTCGGTAAACAAGCGAAGGCCATCTTGCTTAAAGTAGTGGCAGAAACTATTGATTCGGCTCTCATTAAGATTAGCCGGACCAATGCACAATACAATATGCCGGTTGCCGGAGGAAGTGATTAACTTTGAAACTCCTTTTAAACTTACAGTCTCAATGTCAAGTATATTTGAGAAGATATGTATAGCACAAGGTTCCTGAACGTCAATATCAGTAATGGCATTACTATTGTCCCTGTCGTCAGAAGGCAAATAGTATGGTAAATCAATTATTTCTGCGGATTGATTTCCTAATGCCTGTCTTATATGCAAGACTGCGCGCTGTCTTGCAACTATTGAAGGTTCTTCTAATGTGATTTTCTTTAGTTTTGTCAGGAGATTATGCTGCCGAAGTCTCTCAATAACAGCAATTGTACCGATACCTTGTCCGCATCCCCAATCATATATTTCAAATCCATTGCTCAACTCATCATAAGGGAACTCTTTCTCGTCCAATGCGCGAACTGACTTACGGTAGTGCATTTGACCATAAGCCGCCATATAAGCGCAACATTGCTCTTCTGTTTCCAACACGGCAGTACCGTGTTCCAGCGTTCGCCCTTTGTTGTCTCTATACGCCCAAGGTGTTGTTTTGTAGGCTACAGGAACATAATTTGAGGAAACTCTTATTATGTCATTTATAGACAAGTCGTTTATCTGTTGGATATCGTTTATATAGCTCATACGATTGCAAATTATTTTCCTGTTATGGTTTCTCCTATAAGATTCGTTTTATGACATTCCCAATTTTTCAATGCCATTTCTTTGCTGGCGTTGGCGTAGCAGTATTCGCAGAGGTGGGGACAGGTGTTGTATTCGCCTATGTCCTTTGAGTTGATGCAACCGCAGAACTGGCGCTGGCCTTTGTCCTGATTGTTGCCATGCGTGGCATACGTGCCGTTAGGGAGAACAATAGCGTCTTGCGGTAACGGTGCTGTCTGACCAAAGATATCCGGCACGGGTAGCGGATGTATCTGCACTTTCAAGAACTTCATCAGCGCGGCATCACTATACGCAAAGCGGATAATCAACTCATCATCTATGCAGTGGTTGTGCTTGACGCCCTCGAAATCGAACTTCTCACCGCAAGTAGCCAATTCATATCCCCATTGGGCATTAAGTTGCACCAAGCGTTGTGCAAAGTTGCACATCATATCGTGTGTCCAATCAATATAGGGTATGTTGTTCTTTTCGAGGTTGGCTTTTACTTTGCGATAGAGCAGAATATCCGCAAAACTGAACACAAGTTTTTCCGTATAGCCTTTCAGTTGGTCGCCTATGTTCTCTATTTTTTGCAAGAGGGATTCGATGCTGATGTCCGTAGTAAGTAAGAGCGGGTCAAAGCGCCATATCACGCGTCCCTTGCCTAACTTGTCCACCAACTGTTTGAACGTCTTGATGCGGAAGTCAAGCGGGGGCACACCTTTTTCAAGGTGCTCTTTCTCATAATCGTTGAGCGAATACTGAATATAGCAGCCGATGCTTCGTTCTTTGAGGTAATCCAAGTGCTTAATGAGCGGGAACGGGTTCTTGGACCAGAACACTATAAAACGTGTGTTCTGATAAGACACATAACTTTTCACTCCGTTAAACGGATTGGTCCACGCGGAATAACCTACTTTCAGGCGGTGGAAGAACCAATCAGAGTAAAAAGCCGGTATATCCGTACTGCGGCTTGCAGAAACGATAAGCGGAGCCTGTGCTTCCGCCCATTCGCCGTTTTCACGTTGTATGTTAATCTTATCCCATGCCATAATCAAAGGTTTTATATTATGGTAAATCACGCAGGAAGGGTCGGGGAGGACGTGGGTTTACCGAGTGCAAAGATACGATGATTTTGCGAGGTGCAAAAAGATTTCTGAATTTTGCGGGAAAGAGGGGAGGGATACAACTGTTATTTAGCTGTTTGTTAGTTATTATTCAGTTGTTTTTCTGCTCTTCTGCGTGCGGAGTTGGGTGTAAATCATGGCACGGATAAAAGAGGGTAACTGGATGTAACGCCTCGGGCGGAGTGTGCGCGGGTCTATCGGTGCCTGCGGGTCGGGGTGCTTGCCACGGGTGTTAGGCAACTGATTCAAGAAGCGGGCTTTGAAGTCGTTGTAGAGCCGCAGCGCCTCTTCGGGCGTGTAATAGTCAGGGATATGTCGCACGATTTTCATCGACCGCTCATACTCCGCTAAGGCTTGGCGTTCCTCGGGCGTGAGGTCCGGGTCCTGACTCGTACCCTTGACGCTCTTGGGCTGTCCGGCATTGATAATCTGTGCGGTGCGGTGGCACGCCTCCTTCCAACGGTTCTGGTTTTTCAGTTCCTCCCCCTTTGGCGGGTCTTTCTTGAAGTCACGCGGGCATCGGACAGCATACGCCTCCTGTTTGCCTTCAAATATGACTTTGCCGCGGTCGTCGCGGTATTTCTTTTGACGGTTGATAATGCCGTGTTTCTCAATCGCTCCGTGAATCTCATCAAACGGAATCTGTAGTTTTACTTTTGCCATAGTTGTCAGATATTTTATGAATACGGTGTTGTTATTGTACTATTATTGGACTAACCTATGAATCACATACGAATCACATATGAATCACCTAAGATTGGTCGCTGCAATGTTGCTGCAAGTACACGTAAATCATGCTGTTAAAGGGGGATTAACTTGCTGTTAAAGGGGGATTAACCTGCTGCTAAACGGGGATTTACTTGCTGTTAAACGGGATTATTTATGGCAGGGGATGGCTCTTTGATGTCCAGAACCTTCATTTGCAGTGACTTATGGCCATTGAAGGTGTTCTCCTCCAGCGTGTAGCAGACATCCACGGGGTTGCCGTTCTGAAGGTGCGGCGCCCAGTCGCCTTTGCCGAAAGCTATGCCCTCGATAGCGACCTGCTTGTCCGTGAGGTCCACGTGCAGATGGTCGCCCTTGCCGACACGCCGCGTGTAACGGTTGTTAATCAAGCCGCGAGAGACGAAGACGGGACGGGGGTTGTCGGGACCGAAAGGCTCAAGGTGGCGGATGACGTTGTAGAACTGCCGGGTGATGTCGCCGAGGCGTATCTCCTGCTCGATGGCGATGACAGGCTGCAATTGTTCGGGCAGGATGGTGCGTGCCACATAGTCCTCCATCCGGCGGCGGAACTCGTCCAGTCTGTCCGGCGGAAGAGTGATGCCGGCGGCAAAGGCGTGTCCGCCGAAGTGTACGAGCAGGTCGCTGCACGAGTTAATCGCCTCGTAGATATTGTAGCCCGCGACGGAGCGCGCCGAACCGGAGATGAGTCCGTTGTCAGAGGCGGTGAGGACGATGGTCGGACGATAGTAGGTCTCAATCAGGCGGGAGGCGGCAATGCCAACTACGCCTTTGTTCCATGCGGGCGAATAGACGATGGTGATATGGCGGCTGGCGTTGTCTTTGTCCTTCTCCAGCATCTCAAGCGCCTCGTTCGCCACTGTGTCCTGGAACTCGCGCCGCTCGGCGTTGTAGGTGTTGATGGCTGCGGCTTTCTCCCGCGCCACCGCCTCATCGTCGGTGATGAGGAGCGCGACAGCTTCCGCGCCGGAGCGTATGCGTCCGCTGGCGTTGATGCGGGGTCCGATCTTGAACTGCAGGTCGGTCATCGTGACGGGCTGTCCTTTCATTCCCGCCACTTCGCACAGGCACCGCACGCCCGTCAGCGGGTGCCGGTTCATCCCCTGCAGCCCGTAGTACGCCAGTATGCGGTTCTCATCGGTGAGGGGCATAATGTCGGATGCGATGGACATGGCGAGGAGCTGGAGGACGGGCAGGAGCTGCGCCTCGTCCCTGCCTTCGCTGCGCAGCCACGCCTGCATAAGTTTGTAGCCCACGCCGCAGCCGGACAGGCCTTTGTAGGGATAGGGGCAGTCCTTGCGCTGGATATTGAGAACCGCCACCGCGTCGGGGATGGTGTCGCCCGGGGTGTGGTGGTCGCAGATAATCATGTCGATACCGTGTTTGGAGGCGTATTCCGCCTTGTCCATCTCCTTGATGCCGCAGTCGAGGGCGATGATGAGGCTGCACTCATGCTCAATGGCGTAGTCCACACCCTTGAAGGAGATGCCATAGCCCTCGGTGTAGCGGTCGGGGATATAGAAGAAGAGGTCGTTCAGGTACGGGCGCAGGATGCGATAGACGAGCGCCACCGCCGTGGTGCCGTCCACGTCGTAGTCGCCATAGATGAGGACGCGTTCCTGATGGCTGACGGCGCGGCTCAACCGGTCCACCGCCTTGTCCATGTCGCGCATGAGCATCGGGTCGTGCTGCTGGCTGAGCGACGGGCGGATGTATGCGCGTGCCGCATCGGCGGAGGTTATGCCGCGAAAGACCAGCAAGCGGGCAGAGGCGAGGCTGATATTCAACTCGGAAGCGAGTTGCGAACAGAGGGCAAGCTGTTGCCCGTCAGGCTGCCATATATCCCACTGCGCGTTCATAGGAGGCGGAAATAGTCAGCGTCCTTCCACAGGGGAAGCACCTCGCGAAAATGGTGCAACTTGTCAATGTCAAAGCAGGCAATCCGGGTGCCTTGCGCGTTGTCGGGGAAACGGACGAGGGGGGTGAGACGGGTGTCATAGGCGACGGAGTGTCCGTTGTAGTGGAGGCCAATCCCGTCATCCCCCACGGGGTTGGCGGCACAGATATAGCACTGGTTCTCCGTGCCTCTCGCAGCGATGAGCGCGTCCCAGTACTGTATGCGTATCTCGGGCCAGTTGGCGGAGACGAGGAGCAGGTCGTAGGGGTGGTCCATATCGTTGCGCGCCCAAAGAGGGAAGCGCAGGTCGTAGCAGATAATCAGCCGCATACGGACACCTTTGTACTCGAATATCGTCCGCTCGTTGCCCGCCGTGAAGAAGCGGTCCTCGTGGCTGTGGGCGTAGAGGTGCGCCTTGTCCACGAAGGTCGGCTTGTCATCGGGACGGAGGAAGAAGCCCCTGTTGTAGAGCGTTTTTTGCTCTTGCTCGGTATCGTTGAGCCGGGTGGTGGTTATCTCCTCGCAGATGAACGACCCGCAGACAGCGACTCCTGTCTCGTCGGCGGTGCGCTGGAGGGTCTGCATCGTGCGTCCGTCGGTTGTCTCCGCCAGTTCGGGGCGGTCGGTGCAGAAGCCGGTGGTGAACATCTCGGGCAGGAGGGCGAGGTCGGCTTTCCCTTTGAGGCGTCTGATGCGTCGGACGGCAGCGCGGAGGTTGGTTTCCTTGTCCGCCCAGACGATGGGGTATTGGAGAATGGCTACACGGAACATAGTTATCAATTTAGCAATAACAAACGCGCAAAGATAAATGATATAACAATAACCTGCAAATCATTTTTTTCTTACAGATGAATTATGGGCTTCACTATCCTATTTCGTGTTATGACAAACAGAATACGCAAAACAAAAAGAAGGTGTATCGTCTGTCGGCACACCTTCTTGAAGAAACAACATCTGCGATTTATTATTGCAGTACGTCCTGTAGTTCTTTACGGACTTGATACCCTAAAACATTACTATAGCCGTCAACCCACTCTTTAAAAATCAATTTCTGAACTTCTGTTTTAACAGCTACTTGTGTTCTGTCATCATTAAACTTGAGTGTGATTCTTATACGTACTTTCTTGTCCAAAGTACCTCTCGTTTTGCGGTAAAAATTCCATGCAGTACGTACATAGCCCCCGTCTTTTTTTATCATCCCCATTTCGTACTTATCTGACAGAATCTCAACAGCGGTTTCGAAGGCTTGGTCGTAGTCAAAACTCTCGTTAATCTGCACGTGCATCCATTCCGCTTGCCCCATTTGCCATCCTTTTACATCATCAAATGCTGACGCGACCATTACGAACATTCCTGCAAACAAGCAAGAACACAACATTTTAATTGATCTCTTCATAATATTTGTATTTAAGGGTAATTCTGAAAATCAAAATATCTAACAACTGCTACTAACGGCGGCAAAGGTACAAAAGAAATGAGTATATACACAAATGGAATGTCATTTTTTTGCGGTCTTTTATTCTATTTGGAGTATTTGGAGTATCAAGTGTGCCAAGCAAGTCCAATTATCGGGTGTTGTTATGGTGTGTTTTTGCTTCAAAAAACGGTTCAAAGGCACTTTTTTTTTGTTCATATACCATAATGATTATACTTTTGCGCGATTATTCACCAGACACTTCGCGCAATCACACAAATAAACGTATAAAAGAGAAAGATGAGTAAAAGGACAGAAGGAATCGGGAAAAAACAAGAATCAAAAATAAACAACTAAAATACAAACAATTAAATTTCAGAACTATGAAAAGGAATTACTTTCTGGCACTTGTGATGCTGCTTAGTCTGACGATGCTAATCGCCTGCAGCAAGAAAAAAGACAACACAGTAACCAACTATTCGGTCAATGGTCAGTCTGTTGAGCAGATAGACCTTTCGACTCTTGACAACACCACCGAAGCCTGCTGGATGATAACCTATACCGATGGGCAACGCAGTGAGTCAACATACGCTTGGGGGACAGAAAGAATGATTGTAGGCATCCTCAAAGAAGCATACGCAAAAGCCACTGAAAAAGAAAAAGAGGAAATGACTAAAATTAACGTCACCTACAAGAAGAACGATGTCAAAGATGCAGAGTCCTGCTGGGCACTTAATCCCGACAATGACAACAACGGCGGCGACAATGGCGGTAACAACAACGGTGGGGACAACAATGGCGGAAAAGATGACGATGAGATTGACCTCAACACACTCGACAACACGACACCAAAATGCTGGGAAGTGACTGTGAATTACGGGGTAAACACGCTGACCCAGTATCTGTGGATGACGGAGCGCGAACTGGTTGAAACCATGCAGATGACGCTGAAGAACAATCCCTATGTGACTTATACATACAAACAGGCGGCCGCCAATGATGTCAATTCATGTACAAAGTTGGGAGGCAACAACGAAGGCGACAACGATGACGAGGATGTTGATGACGATAACACACCCAAATTCTGTTGGCATATCACATACGCTTATAACGGGATTGATATGCAAGAGTATATGTGGGATACGGAAGAGGATATCAAGATATATGCCGAGACCTTTGGAGTGGCAGGTTTCACCAATGTGAAGTACGAGAAATCGGATGCCAAGACAGAGGATGAATGTGACGCACTCAGATAAGTCAATACTGAAGAGATAGCAAGTATTTTACAAATCACACGATCAAGCGCGGATGACAAGTTGTCCGCGCTTGTTTTTTTACATCCGAAAAAGACAGATAACTTATGGAATCGAATTTCCTGATGATTTTTGAAATGCATAAGTTCGAGATGTAGCGAACATGAAAGGGTGAAACTGTGTTTCGGAAAGTATGTACCGTCAATATTTGTAAAACTGGAGTACACAAGGAGTATAATTCCGCCAACAAATGGATTGTTACTTAAAAAATTGGTAATATTTTGGTAATGTCAAAAAAAATGTAATTTTGCGCGATTTTTTATTAAAAGATGGTTCAAAACCGACGAGGCAATGGGATATAACTGCCAGTAATATCATGAGAGCAATCAGTGTAATTAATACTCAGTCTGGGTATGATTGGAATGGGAATTTATGGTTTAGTCATTTCGAGTGGAGATGCATATTGGTATGGTGCAATTGTACTTGGTGCCATATGGCTCATTGTAGACATTATTAAAATCAACAGGAATAAAGGATAATTCTTAATTTGTAATATTATGGGTCTCATAGGTTTACTTATCGGTGGTGCTATTGATGCCACGAAAGCTATTAAGCAGAACAATGCTAAGAATAATGACGAAAAGCATCATGTCACCGTAGGGAATAAGTATGAAATAGACGTGCCCGCATTTCTTTCTGAACGGCACGATTTGAGCGAGGATGCTTCTCTGCAATATGGTAGCGGATCTCTTGATATTGCTTTTCAAGTTATTGACGAGCCAAAAGATGAGTTTGTAGAGTCAATCAATGAACTCAGTCAGGATATACCGAGTTTGAATGGCAATGAAACTATTTTGGGTAAAATGGCTATTTTGTCTCTTGGAAATTACTTTGAAGACATGGATAAACTTGAGATTGGTGATTATAAAGAGCTTAAGATTAATGGTCTTAATGCAATCACCTTGAATGCTTTCCAGAAGAGAACTTTCTTTAAAGATGCAGTGTTCACCACATTCGCATTCATCGAAGGTAAGGAAACTTTATACCAAATTTTTATTGTATCCGGCGGGACTAGTATCCTTAAACTGGCGGACAAGTTGAGTGAATCTATTCACTCGTTTAGAGAATTATAAAGATATACCCGTTTGCGGAATTAAACCAGCGCATATTTGATTCCTCCAATCGGTTTGTTATTGATAAAGTTACTTATTGTAGGACAGTCATTGCGCTGACTTTGCTGATAATATGGGCAAATAGTCCTACCAGTTGTTTGGCATAATTGCGACATACTATAAACTGGTCATCCAGCTGTGAGAAAAGCGTTTCCACACGTTTCCTTGCCTTTCGGAATGGAGCGAAAGCGGGTTTCCAATTCTTTTGATTCAAAAGATATGGCACTTCAAGACGGATTTGGGCGGTTTCAAACAAATCCAGTTGTAGGGATGTTTTAAGATTCTATCGCTTGTGCGATGTTACGGCGGACTTGTTCACATAAGTAAGCGGTGAACTTCCTACGGTCATTGTACAGGCGACGAGAAATCCGGTTCAGAAAGTCTGTCTTGCATTCTTCCAAATAGGAGAAGAGCAAGGACTCGCTATCGATACTGTATTTCTCGGCAGTGAGACTAAGTGCGATGACTTGGATGTCAGAAAAACGGGAATGACACCTCTTCGAGGCAAATTTCCACTTTCATTGACAAGATTGTTTGAAAATTTCTTGCATATATCAAGAATTTTCACGAATTTTACAGACATGTTGCGCATGACGGAGATTATTTAATCTTTGTTGATTGACACAACAAAGTTATTAAAATTCAACAATATGTGCAACTTTTTTATTAATTAATTTTAGTCAAAGAACACTTTTTTAATTCCGCCAACTGGTTAAATATTTGTGTGTTTGGTTTTTCTGACGTAATTTTGCGAGTCGTAGCGAGTCATATTTTTTTATATACTAATTATTATAATTGTTTGTATTATGCCAAGAAAAAAATTATTTATTGCAGGGATATTCTGTGTCCTTTTGCTTTGTTCTTGTAATAAAGCTTACAAGAATGTTGTTCCCGCTGATGCCGTTGTTGTCGGTTCTGTGGATATGAAAGCCCTTTTTCTCAAAGCAGATTGGGAGAATCAGAAAAAGGATGTTTTGGATTTGTTGAAAGACAATGTAGATGAGGAAATTTATGATTTGATTGAAAAAATGGCTGAAGACCCTCTCAATTCAGGTTTCGACTTGTTGAATCCCGCTTATACTTTCGTGACTTTGGACAGTCGTGAGCCGGATGGCTTTATTGCTATATCGGTTAGCGATATGGAAAAGGTGAAAAAGTCCCTGAAAAAGATTGAAACTTTGGAATTGCGGGATTCAGATGGTATGTTTTTCCTACAGTTCGATGACTTTGTGCTTGGAGTATTAACAAATGATATTCTATTGGTTGGGTCTGCAGATGACCGGTCTGCATATCGGGATATGATAAAGCAGGACAAAGGGAAGAGTTATTTTTCAACAGATGCAGGTAAATTTTTCGAAGAAAAATCAGGTGACATAACAGTACAGATAAATGCAGAAGCCATACCTCAAAGATACATTAAGGAATTGGAACGCAATATTGAACGTGAAACACAGATATCAAGCGATTATATTGATGCCTATAAGCCACTGCTCTCATCCAAGGTACAGCTGAATCTGACTTTTTCGACAGGCAGAATGTCACTCAATATGTATGTAGATGGTATGGATGATTATGCCAAATCCCACATGGCTGCAAAGAAAATCAATAAAGAAGTGCTTGATTACTTGCCGACACGTGATTTAATTGGATTTGCCGCTTTCGGTCTTGACGGCAAGAAATACTGGGATTTGTCTGAAACTATGATAAACCGGATGTTGTCAGAATACGGAATGAACAGAAGCGAACGTAAAATGATTAACCGATGCGGCGAGTTCTTGAGCCAAGTGGACGGAACGTCCTTGATAGCTGTCAATGGCATGAATTTCGATGATGATTTAGAAGTGCTTGGTATTGTGCCTGTAGCCAAAAAAGAGTTCTCTAATTTGATGAGCGATATTGATCAGGATCTGCCGCATAATATTTATCTGTACGGAAACGCTGACTATACTGCGCTGACCACATCGTCAAGGTATGATTTGGCCAAAGTTCCGTCACCGTTCGACAAGCCGGTCAAATCAAATTATTTATATGCGTATTTCAATCCTTATTCAGTTGTTGAAAATATTTATGAAGAGGAGACCCGTTACGCTGAAAAAGAGGAAAGGAACATGTTAAACAAAATATTTGACATATTCCGACTGGCTGATTATGTCGAGTTGAAAGTTCCTGATACCGATGAAGCCTCGTTAGAGATTGTTCTCAACGACAATTCAAAAAATGCTTTGGCGCTTATTATCAACAAGTCAGTAAACTGTGCCAATGCTTATTTAGAATATGAAAAATATCGAAAGGAACAATGGAGGAAACGACAGGAAGAGTGGGAGCAGCAGTACAGCGGTTACTATAACTATTATGACGAGCCTGAAGAAGTTGTGGCGGTGGAAGAATACGATTATTAGTATTAATTTTCGTTTCCTGTAATGTTTCTGACTCTTAAGCTTCATAATCTTGTACCTGATATATTCCGCGAACAGCAACAGGAAAGCGATGTGTGGGGGCAGGATGTATGTTTTGAATCAGGAAAATCGTATCTTATTGAATCGGCATCCGGAGGTGGTAAGTCATCGCTTTTGAGTTTTATTTACGGCTATCGGAATGATTATCAAGGAGATGTTCTGATAGATGGGAAAAATGTCAGCCTGCTGTCGCAGAATGAAAAACAATTACTGCGGCGGCAGGTTCTTTCTGTCATGTTTCAGGAACTGCGTCTGTTCCCGATGCTAACTGCTTATGAGAATGTTGTGATAAACAACAGGCTGATGCATTTCAGAACAGAAGAAGAGATAAACCGGTGGTTCGGACAATTCGGCCTTATCGACAAACTCAATGTGCCTGTCAGATTGTTGTCATGGGGGCAGCGACAGCGCGTGGCGTTTATCAGGGCATTGTGTCAGCCATGTTCTTTCCTTCTTCTTGACGAGCCGGTAAGCCATCTTGACGACAGCAATACGCATATTATGGCTGACATTCTGAAAGAGGAGCAGAATGCCCGTTCAATCGGAATAATAGCAACTTCAATAGGCAGGCATCTGCCATTGGACTACGCGGAAACACTGCGGTTATGAAACTTATCTGGAAAATTCACAGAGAGAATGTCAGTATCAGTCAGTTGGCTGGTTTTGTAGCAGCCAACATAGTCGGCTTGTTCATAGTCATTCTCGGTTTGCAGTTGTATTTCGATATTGCTCCGGCTCTTGATGAAAAAACAGGTCTGTTGAAACATGATTATTTGGTAATTAGCAAACCTGTTTCGACAATGGGTTCAGCAATGGGGTTAAGACCGTCTTTTTCCGATGATGAGATTGAAGATTTACTTGCACAAGAGTTTGTGAAACAGGTAGGAGCGTTTACCGCAGCACGCTATCAGGTTACGGCCGAACTGGACATTCCGCAACTTGATATGTATTTCTCAACAGAGATGTTTTTTGAGTCGGTGCCTGAATGTTTTGTGGATGTAACAACAGAAGACTGGACATTTCAGCCAGGCGACAAAACAGTGCCGGTTATTATTCCTCAAGATTACATTAATTTATACAATTTCGGTTTAGCCCAATCTATTAACAGTCCGGCAATAAATCTGGAAATGATACGCAAGATTCGTTTTGACTTTGTACTTACGGGTAACGGGCTGTGCGAAACTTTAAAAGGCAGGGTGGTAGGTCTTTCGACACGTTTGAACACTATCCTAGTACCCGAATCGTTTATGAAATGGTCCAACGACTGCCTGTCCGACAGAAAGCAGAGCGAACCTTCGAGAATAATCGTACAGGTGGATAATCCGGTTGACAAACGAATTGCCGAATATATTGACAGGCATGATTATGTTGTTGAAAAAGACAAACTTGACGGCAGCAGAATCAACTGGCTTCTCAATATGCTCATTTCAATCGTAATGATTATCGGTCTGATAATATGTCTGCTTGCATGTAGCGTTCTTGTTTTGTCGGTTTTCCTGCTTCTGCAGAAAAACAGGCAGTACCTTCAGGATTTGCTACTGCTCGGATACAACGGTCTGTATGTGGTGTTACCATATTATGCGCTTGTGGGTGCGGTTAATCTGGTATCTGTGCTCTTATCGTTGTTTTTTCTCTGGTTTTCACGGCATTTCTATTTATCATACCTCGCGCTCATAGTGCCGTCTATAGAAACTGATTCTATGACTGCTGCTTGGTTATTCTCAATTGTTTTCGCCTTGATAACGACAATTGTTGACATCCTGATAATCAAAAGACAGATTAGAAAGATTGCATTATGATTGGTCGTTCCACAACCCGACTTTGCCGATTTTAGAAAACTATCTTTCAATATCCGCAGTGAGAATCTTTCCGAGATGATATTCCACCAACCGGGTATCCTTGTCAAAGTTGTGGCATCCTTCCACCCCACTTTTCAGTACTTCATGACCTTTTTCTATGCGGCTTTCGGCGGCCGAAAAATCTTGTAGAAAACGCAACAATTACGATAGTCGCTCAATTTAATAGCTGATTAAAGAGCAACTTGTTATACTGATTGTTGGTTGTCGGTTTATTTTTGCAAGGTTTGCAGGGACAGTCCCGCGAGCATCATCCCGAACACGCCGACGACGGGTGCGACGGTGCCTTTGGTAATCCGCCCGCCGTCATCCGAGCGGGCTTGCTCGGGCGACCATACACAGAGGAACTTGCGCTGCTCATACAGCCCTGTTGACTTCATCTTGCTGCGTATGGCACGTGCCAACGGGCAGCCTTCCACCTTCCTGAACTCGCTACAGCGTACCTTCGCGGCATCCAGTTTGCGTCCCGCGCCCATAGAAGAGAGCAGGGGCGTACCCGCTTTGGTCGCCTCGTAGATGAGGCGCACCTTGCCGCTAACGTCGTCAATCGCGTCTATCACAAGGTCGTACTGCGTGAAGTCAAACCCGCCATACGTCTGTTCGCCGTATTCGCAACTGACAGTCTGCACGTCCGCCGCAGGGATGACTTGCAGCAACCGCCGCCGCATCGCCTCCACTTTGGGTTCGCCTATACAGTCCGCCGTGGCGACCAGCTGGCGGTTGAGGTTGGACTCCTGCACCGTGTCAAAATCCACCACGGTCAGATGCCCGACACCCGAGCGCACCAACGCCTCGGCAGCCCATCCGCCCACGCCGCCCACGCCGAAAAGGATGACGCGGGCTTTCTGAAGGCGCATGAAAGCGTCCTCCCCGATGAGCTGTATAGTCCGTTCAAAGGCTTCCATTATTTATGATTGATTCGGCGGCGCGTATGCCGTCCAGAGCCGAAGAAGTGATGCCTCCCGCATAGCCTGCGCCCTCTCCCGCCGGATAGAGCCACGGATGGCTGAGGCTGCGCAGGGTGTCGCGGTCACGGTCAATGCGCACCGGCGAAGACGAACGGCTCTCTACACCTACCACCACTGCCTCGCGGGTCAGGTAGCCCGGGTACTTGCGTCCGAAGTCGCTGAACCCCTGACGCAGGGAAGCGCCTATCGGCGCGGGCAGCCACTCGTCCAGGCGTGACGGGACAATGCCCGGCAGATACGAACAAGGATGGAGGTCAGCGGACGACCTGCCGTCCACAAAATCCGTCAGCCGCTGTGAGGGAGCGACAGACGGCAGGCGGCCGTGAGAAGCCGCCAGATGCTCCAGCTCCTCCTGGAAACATAGACCCGCCAGCGCGCCCTCTTTCGCATACGGCGCGTAATCGGCGGGCTGGAGGCTCACCACGATGCCCGAGTTGGCGTATGGCGAGTTGCGCATGGAGTTGCTCATTCCGTTCACCACGCAGCCGTTCACCTCCGTCCCGGCAGGCACTATATGCCCGCCCGGACACATGCAGAACGAGTAAACGCCCCGCGTCTGAGCGGAGGACTTGTCCGTCCGTACCTGCGTCACCAGCGAGTAGGAGGCGTGTCCAACCAGACCGACCGTCCGCTCCACTTCCTCTTGAGAGGCATCGCGGAGGTGGTACATCAGTCGGTCAATCAGCGCCTGGGGATGCTCTACGCGCACGCCCATCGCACAGCCCTTGGCGGACATCTGTACGCCCTCGCGGCACAGCAACCGGTAGGTGTCGTGCGCCGAATGACCGATGGCAAGTATGGTGGGGACGCGCTTCCTATTCAGTTCGTTCCACAACGGGAGGTCTAACAGGGTGGAGAAACGCACTTCGCCTCCGCAGGCAATAATCGTATCACGTATGTTGCGTATGATAGCGGGCAGGCGGTCGCTGCCTATGTGCGCGTGTGTCTCGTAGAGAACCGTGTCAGCGGCACCGAAATGGTGGAACCACTCCATCACGCGCTGCATCTCCCCGCGTTTCTTGGAGCGCGAGAAGAGTTTGCCGTCGGAGAACGTGCCTGCGCCGCCCTCGCCGAAACAGTAATTGGACTCGCTGTCCAGCCCTTCGTTGCGGTTGAGGCGGGCAATATCCAGTTTACGGTCGCTGACAGGCTTGCCGCGCTCTATGAGTACGGGCTTGTAGCCGTCCTGCAGCAGACGGAGAGCAGCAAACAGACCCGCCGGTCCCGTCCCGACAATCATCACCTCGCCTTTGCTGTCCGTATGGACATCCTGAAAGCGCGGCGGCTCGTAGAGGGGTATGGCGGCATCGCGGGCGACCAGTTGGCCGTGCTCGTCACACAGCAGGCTCAATAGGACGTGCAGCCTTCGCTGACGTGCGTCCACGGAGCGGCGCACCACACGGTAGGTGCGCTCCATCTCCTGCGCCTGCTCGGGGGTCAGTATGAAAGTCTGTTCAATCAAGCGTCTTGTGCGGTCTGTCCGTTCTGGTCAGCCTTTAGTTTCGCCATTATCTTGCCTTCAATCTCGTCACAGAGGTCGGGGTTCTCGCGCAGCACGTTCTTTACGGCTTCGCGTCCCTGGGCTATGCGGTTGCCTTCGTAGCTGTAGAAGCTGCCGCTCTTGGTCATGATGCCCATGTCCGTGCCGATGTCCACTATCTCGCCCACTTTGGATATGCCCTCGTTGAACATCAGGTCGAACTCCGCCTTGCGGAACGGAGGCGCCACCTTGTTCTTCACCACCTTGACGCGCACCTGGTTGCCGATGACCTCCTCGCCGTTCTTAATAGCTGTTACGCGGCGGATATCCAGACGGACGCTGGCGTAGAACTTCAGCGCGTTGCCGCCCGTGGTCGTTTCGGGGTTGCCGAACATCACACCTATCTTCTCGCGCAACTGGTTGATAAAGATGCAGGTTGTCTGGGTCTTGTTGATGGTGGCGGTCAGTTTGCGGAGCGCCTGGCTCATCAGACGCGCCTGCAAGCCCACCTTGTTGTCGCCCATGTCGCCCTCGATCTCCGCTTTGGGCGTGAGAGCCGCCACCGAGTCAATAACAATCAGGTCCACCGCGCTGGAGCGGATCAGCTCATCGGCAATGTCCAATGCCTGCTCGCCGCTGTCGGGCTGGGCAATCAGCAGGTTCTCCACGTCAACGCCCAGTCTCTCGGCATAGAATCGGTCAAAAGCGTGCTCGGCATCGATAATAGCCGCTATGCCGCCCTGTTTCTGCACCTCCGCCATCGCATGGATAGCGAGTGTGGTCTTACCGCTTGATTCGGGACCATAAATCTCGATGACCCGTCCGCGAGGATAGCCTCCTACGCCTAATGCGATGTTCAGTCCTACGCTGCCGGTCGGGATAACCGCCACATCCTCCACCTTGTTCTCGCCGAGACGCATGATGGCACCCTTGCCGAAGTCCTTGTCTATCTTCGCCATCGCCAGCTGAAGGGCTTTCAGTTTCTCCGCCGACGGCATTTTCTTTTCTTCTGCCATAGTATTGTTGGTTTTTAATGGTTATAACGTTGTTCAATCACGGGGCAAAAGTACGTTTTTTTCGGTATTGGCAAAAGTTTTCCTGCAAGAAAGCAATACAAACGTGCAAAAAATAGTTTTTTCCATTGGAAAATAGATGTTACCTTTGCCGCCGTGGATGAACCAAACATTTTATCGAAAAATGATGCAACTTCACTCTCTAATGTTGCTACCGCCTTTGGAAGAAAACAAACGTGTCATAGATGAAATCATTGCTGCCAAAATCAAACAGCGAATGGTTACTTTGATGTCACAAGGCTTGTAAAAATCATCAAAAGGCACGGCTTGTAGTTCAATATGCTAATGTGCTGGTGTATAGCAAAGGCGGCAAGTCTTGATGCCCCTCAACGGCAAACTCATACAATACGACAAACTGGCAATGAATGTGATTGTCACAAACAGGAACGGCGGAATCAACTCGTGTGACATGCCTTCTGACAACGACTTCGACAAGTTCCGTAAAGACTACGACACCCTTACGGGGCAATGCCGGCGCGAATGCAAAGACCTGACGGAGAATGACCGAATGGTTATCGGCATCTCTGCACTGGAGGAAACGGAACTGGACTCTGTTGTCAATATGTGGGTCTGACATCTATGCCAATTCGATGCTATTCTGGAGGAAACGCCGCAGGTATTGGTGTCGGATACTGCTTCCCGTATCATTCCAGTTCCACCATGTGCAGATAGAAGGCAAGAAAGCAGCACAATTTCTAAATACATTGCAACAGGAAATAAATCAACAAACCGCAATATAGCGGAATCCAACCGATACTTTCTTCAGTCACATATAAAAACGGCAAGACCTGCGAAGCCGGAAGAGCAGGAATTAAAACATTAAAATATGTCAACTTACATGATAATTAAAATCATATTACTTGTCGTTGTGATAGTGATATTGCTAACCGTCGTTGTTAATAAATTTCATGACAAAAAACAAGAAACCACGACGGACGATAATGATGCTGATGTTAAACCTTCAGCAGAAGATTCCACTGTGGAAACCGAAGCCCGTCAGAGATTGCAAAAAGAAAACAGACGGTGGAAAGAAGCATGGGAACAAATGAGTGAAATCCAAAGAAATAAGCACCGAGGTGAAGATAATCCTCGGACACCTGAAGAAGAGAAAGCTCTTGATGAGGAGACTAAACGAATTTCCGCAGATATTGACGGACGCAATGCCATTTATAAAAACGCGAACTCAAAATTGTTGCATAATCCCGGTATGGGAATAAAAGACATTATCAACAGATACAATGCTGGTGTATTCGTGTTTGTCGATTCAAATGTGCTTGGTGATGAAGAGTGGGCGGAATTGAATGATGTATTATGGCTCAGAGAAGCCGTTCAGTTTGTCAGGTATCAGAACCAGATGCGCCTGACACGGGTTACAGGCCCCGACAGATACCGGCAGGTAGAGGAGCATTATAGAATATGGCACCCGAATTCCTCTGTTGAAGAACAAGCAGAGTATATGCAAAATGTAAAAAAACGAGATGAGGAATTGAATGAAAAGGAAACTGCAATGCTGGAAAGCATAATGCAGGAAAGTTACCCTTGCAATGGGTTTGACATGCCTACCGCTGAGGAAGCTTACGGACACTTCCATGGAAATTTGAATGTGATAACTGACTATGGCGACTTCTGTAACGGTCATTCTCTTCATACTTGGGATGACGGCGCAAGACGGTTATGCCGCTGCTCCGCGTGCGGAGGTCTGGTTTTGGTACAGGATAGTGAGTGTCATGGTCGGGAGGATAATCATTATATTGATTTTTTTCCTGTCCGTTCCCATATGGAAGCGAAGCATCTGAACGAAACCTCTGGAGGCAGGGATATTGAACGGGAATGGAAAAGCAAAGGTGTTTTCTACAGAGATGGCAAGATAACAGGTCATAATTGGAAGTGACACCGCCACATGCCACTTTAATTATATAGAGTACTATTGCCTGTGTAAAAATATTAATTGTTCTTGTATGATTGTCCCGGATATGTTCCGGCATCGCCTATCACAAAGCCGCAAGCATCAGACTTTCAGCCTGCTTGAGAAGAAAAGTATGGGAGAGGTAATCGTTCTAAATTATAAGACACAAGCTGACACGTGTCCGTATGGAAGTTAGGAATTGTAGAAAGATATAAAATGCCCGTAACACCTGAAACAGAACGTCATCCGTTGCACCCCTTTCTGCCGGAGAACGCACGGCTGCTGATGCTCGGCAGTTTCCCGCCGCCACGGGAGAGATGGTGCATGGATTTCTTTTACCCGAATCCGCAGAATGACATGTGGCGGATTATGGGACAGGTGTTCTTTGGCGACAAAACGCGGTTTGTGGAGCGGCAAGATTCCGCAGGCGGGACACCTGCGTCCCAATCAAACAGCGGCAAAACGGCATTCAAGTATGAAGAAATCGTTGCTTTCTGCCGTGATAAGGGCATCGCCATATTCGACACAGCGCAGGCGGTCAGACGCTTGCAGGGAAACGCGGCGGATGAACACTTGGAGATTGTCAAGCAGACGGATATTGCCGCATTGTTAAGGCAGCTTCCGCTCTGTCGCGACATCTGCTGCACTGGAGGCAAAGCGGCGGAGACTTTGGCGGAGAATATCCGTCGCGGACTGGATGCTCACACTCCCGTCATTCCAAAGACAGGCGGGTATGTCGAAACCGTCTTTGCGGGCAGAACAGTCCGTTTCTGGCGTATGCCGTCCTCCTCACGCGCCTACCCGCTGTCCCTTGACAGGAAAGCTGCCGCGTACCGGCAGATGTTTGAAGAAATTGGCTTGACTGCATGCAGGTTGGCTAGATAAATATGTCCGAAACGACAGAAATCATATAACAATTATGGCTGCATCACAGTTCAACCGTTACATCTGGCTTGTGGATGTCATATCCTCCGCAGGGCGTATCACGAAGGCGGAGATTGATCGCCGCTGGGCGCGGTCGCGTTACAACGAGAAAGGCGAGACAGAACTGCCCGAGCGCACATTCTACCGCTACAAGGATGCCGTTCAAGAACTGTTCGACATCGAGATACGCTGCGACAAGTCGGCGGGCTCTGCATATTATATAGCAGACAACGAGTTGGGTGAGCGCGGCAGTGCCAAACGTCAGTTGCTCAACCGGTTCGCTATGGAGAAGGCTCTGAACGAGAGCCGCGAACTGAAAGGACGCATCCTGTACGAGAACATCCCGGGCGGCACACAGTTTCTCACGCAGATTGTGGAGGCTATGAGCGACAACCGTATGCTGCGGATGACGCACCGGAGTTTTACAAGCGCCGAGCCGCATATCTATGACATTGCGCCCTATTGTCTCAAAGTGTTCAAACAGCGGTGGTATCTGTTCGGCAGGACCACGGAGCACAAGGAGCCACGCATCTACGCCCTTGACCGCATCGTGTCGCTCGAAACGCTGCCTGACACATACTCTTTGCCGAAGGATTTTGACGCGGAGGACTGGTTCCGTTCCTTCTATGGAGTGTTTGTTGGAAAGCAGTTCAAGCCGGAACTTATCCGCGTGCGGGTTGCGCCGGAGAGGGCGGACTTCCTGCGGTCGCTGCCGTTGCACCACTCGCAACAGGAGCCGGAACCGTGCGTGTTCACTTGGTATGTGGCACCGACCTTCGACTTCATCCAGGAACTGCTCACTCACGGCAGCGGACTGGAAGTCCTCTCCCCTGCGTGGCTGCGCAGACAATTCGCCGAAGAAGCGGAAGAAACAGCTCTTCTTTACAAAAAATAACATTTTTTTGCAGATACTGACAGTTTTTGGCAGTCTGATGCACTACTTTTGCAGCGTGAAGGTAAAAAACGGAAGAATAATGTTCTGACACAATATCTTTCACGCTATGTCTTACACATCCAAATCTACAGAATTATGGAAAAGAAGAAAACTGTTGTAACTGAAGAATTTGCTTATGTGGAAACTAAACGCTGTATCGCCCATTTCAACATTGCCGGCTTCTCTCACTATGACGGCTGTCAGGTGTTCGGCAAACTGAAAATAGGCACGGCTCTCCGTCTTGTGCGTGACAAGGAAAATATGCACGATGCCGATGCCGTCGCAATCTTCTATAAGAATGTGAAACTTGGGTATATTCCCGCTTCGCAGAACGAGATGTATGCCGATTTTCTTGATATGGGTTATTCGGATGCCTTTGAACTGCTGGTTCAGCGTTGCGACCCGACAGCCCATCCGGAGCAGCAGATAACGGTTGCACTCTATCTGAAAAAAGCAAACTGACACTACCCTTCTTGAAGTCAAATTACAAAAATACGGGAATATGAAAACAGTTATCTTCAAATGGAACCCCGCGTTCTCATCCTACTCTATGTTGCATTATCTCAACGACATGAACCGCCTGCAACAAGACGACTATGATTATGACTACAACTGGTCTGTTTGGGATCATGACCAAATTCACGAAGGAGACCGTTTCTTTTGGGTCAAGGTTGGCAGGTACGGCCAAACGGGTATCGTTGCTTCTGGCAAGATTACTTCTGAACCCTATCGTGACGAGGATTGGTCTGGTAAGGGACGTGAGACCTACTATGTTGATTTTGTGCCCGATGTTCTTATCAATCCCGATGCTCTTCCTATATTCTCATGCGCAGATCTGGCACAGGCCATTCCCGACTTCGAATGGGATAAAGGTCATTCCGGCTTAGTCCTGACCGATGACCAAGCCAAGATGCTTGAAGATTTATGGGCTGACTTCCTCGCCAAGAACAACATTCCCTTCACCGAAGCCAAGAACAAACGCTATCAGGAAGACCTAATATACATGAGCAAATAAATGAAAAAGCCGACAAATCATTTTAAAAAGGAAGGACTATGATAGTTAATATAATTGTGGCATTCTTTACTAAATTGATCGCGATGTAAATATCATTACAAAATATAACATGTTACTGATGTGACAAAATGTCTTGTAAAAGAAGAACTTACTCAATCTAACTACCATGGCAGAGCAGGAACATTG
>JAIKXR010000138.1 GCA_024683975.1 Paludibacteraceae bacterium | reverse complement strand
CGTCGGATTGCCGTCCTCGGTCATGCTGATGCGGATATGGTGCGATTTGAGGCACGTAATGTACTCATCACAACAGTATTGCACCCCGCGGTCGGAATGATGGATTGTGCCGCACAGGTTGCCGCCGCCGGCATTCCGAATAGCCTGCTCCAAAGCCTCAACGGTGTATTTTGCCTCCAGAGTGGGCGAGAGGACAAAACCGATTATCATCCGCGAGAAAGCATCTGTAATAAGGTGCAGATAACAGAATTTGTCATCTGTGGTGTAAATATAGGTTATATCGCTCACCCACAGTTGATTGACATACGTAACAGAGAGGTTCTGTACAAGGTTTGGATACGTGAAATAGACATGATTTGAGTTGGTCGTATGATGCGTCTTGCGGGGCGGAATGATGAGTTTGTGCCGGTGCAGCAGGTTGAGGAACTTGTCCCTGCCCATGCCTAGCGCGTCGCCAAGCACGGAACGCACAATATGATAGAGTTTCAGCCCGCCGATTAAAGGCATCTCCGCGCGGTATGTCGCCACAACGGACAATATCTCCTGCTCCACCTCCGACTCGCTGAATGTCTTTCGTTTGTGCTTGTAGTAAGCCTGCTTCGTCTTGCCAAACAGCCCGCAGAGTACCTCCATTGTAACATAGGGGTATTCCACGGACAGGCGTTCTACTGTTTGGCACCATCTTTTTTTAGCAGGTCAAGACCATCCTCCTGTCTGACGATTTCGAGAAGCCGCTCATAACCTGCTACTTTTAGTCTTTGATACTCCACTTCGCGGCGGAGTCTCTCGTTCTCTACACGCAGGTTCTCTAGGACTTGGTCTTTCGCATCCATATGTTTCTGATTTTTGGGCGAAGGTACGGGTTTCTGCACAGATGTGCAATCGCCGACCCATTTTGTCAGGGTCGGACGCTTGATGTGCCATTTCGCAGCACACTGAATCTGGTTCATTCCTGACTGGAAATAGTCATCCAAAACTTGTTGTTTGAACGACTCCGAATAATGTTTTCTGGTTTGCTTCATAAAACTGATATCTTAACAAAAGTACATTTTTTATCGTTTTATGAGTAAACCTATTTCAGGATAAGACAAACTCAACAGAAACACGACGGGATAACGGAGAAGATATCGGTATTCCGAAATCCCGACAGAACGGAATCCCGATATTCCGTAACGCCAAAACCAACAAATTTGCAATTTGCAACTTGAAATCATAAACTATCAATTATCAACTATCAATTGTCAATTATCAACTATCCATAAACCCCTAAACGTCTAAACTCCTAAACCATAAATTAGAAACCATAAATCATAAATTTGCAATTACAATCATAAACCATAAATCATAAATTAAACGACATCCCGTTTGTGTATGTCGTTTCCCTATTGTACCTTTGCCGCCGTAAATCATACCGTCCTCTCTCCATGACGTTAAAACACGGAGAGCGTTGAGGCTGGCAACGTAAAAAAGCAGTTACAGCAAAGGCGTTTATTGACGCTCTGAACCTAAGATATTGACAAAGGAACAGGAATGACGAACAAACTGAATGTTCAAGGGACAGAAATCACTATCCTTAAAATCAAGACTGAGGATTACATCTGTCTGACGGATATGTTGAAGGCTAAAGATGGCGACTTCTTCATTACCGATTTGCTGCGCAACAGAAATACGCTGGAGTACATCGGTATATGGGAGAAGTTCAACAACCCGGATTTTAATTATGGCGAATTCGCCATAATTAGAAACAGTGCAGGATTGAACAATTTCAAGATAAGCGTCAAGGAATTTGTAGAGCGGACAGGTGCTATCTGCATACAGGCAAAAGCAGGGCGCTATGGTGGGACGTATGCGCATAAGGACATAGCCTTTGAGTTTGCCTGCCCCAGCAGGAACGCCTGCACAAACTCAACCAAATCGCCATTCAGCAGATGACCGTGTTGGAGAACATTGAATCAAAGAAGATACTAAAACAATAATCCCTTTCCGCCTATGACATAACACCCCGCACTGGCAGGCAGTGCAACAACATACATACTTAAAGCGTTATAAGCCCAACTTGAGTTTTGAAACTTCGACAACTTCAAAACAATATAACGATTCAAGCAAAAGCCTATCGACGCTCGCGCCTACGGCGTGAGCTTTTGCGTAGATTTTGAATCGTTAAGGTAAGTCGAAGACCTCAAAACTCGAATGAAGCGAACGAGAGTTCACGCTCTTTTTTTGCCTTTGTTTTTGAAAAGCGACATCATCATTACAGGATAACATCAAAATAGTATAAATTAACAATTAAACAGTTGCGCCCGATACGTATCAGGGCATTTGCGTATGAAAAAGAAAATTGCAACCATTCTACTTGCCTTTATTGCAAGCGTAGGAATGACTTTCGCTCAAAGCGGCACATGTACCGAATCAACCTATAGAGCAAACACCACGGAAGGTACGAGTTTCCTGATTGTCTTTCCGCGAATTACGGGTACCCGCGTCACTGACCCCACCCTACAGATGTATGTGATGGCCACAGCAAATGAGGCGGTAACAATTACGGTCAGAAGCAAAAACTCAAAAATGGGAGAAATCCAAATTCCGGCAGGTGGTGGTTTCGGCTCTCTTAAGATTGACAACAATCTTTTGGGGTATATGTTTGACGATGATCTGGTGTATCCACGGGGAATTATCGCGTTTTCCAATGATGGCAAGACTCCTTTTTCCTGTTACGCGTTTATTCAGTCCGGACCTTTAGGCAACTCCGCCCGCGATTTTGCTTTGGCTATTCCGCAGAAAGCACTGGGACGCGAATATATGATTCAGACATTCCCAACTGACGGCAAAAGTACGGAATTTGTCATTCTGGCGGCTGAAGACAATACAACCGTCCGCATCATACCGAACGAAGTTACTTCCACGGGTCAGGCTGCGGGTACTCCTTTCGTCAGGAATTTGAACAGGTTGGAAAGTGTGATGATTGCCAGCAAGCAGAAAGTAAAGGATTCATCGGACACGCTGGATATGTCCGGCTCGCTTATCTGTTCGAACAAGCCGGTTGCGGTATTCGCTGCCAATGAAGCGACCAACATACCTTTTGCGGAAGCCTATTCATGGGACTATACATTCGAGCAGGTTCCGCCGCTCAACACGTTCGGCAAACGTTTCTTTGTCGCACGGCTTGACTCGTGTATAAAGAATATGGAATGCTGTGTCACGGCTTTGTATAACAATACGGAAGTGAAGGAATACCGCTACAACGTGCAAACAGGCCAAACAACGACTGTCACCACCACACTGAATGCTTATCAGTCGCTTGCCAGACGTCCCTGCCTGACCGAAAAAATCTTCAATATCGTCATTGAGACATCCCAGCCCGTCTTGTGTCATACTTATCTTACCAGTGCCTCCTACAACTGCGAATCGATTTATGACGAGAACGGAAAACTGATAATAACCAACACGTGGGGCGACCCTGCCAACGCAATGCTGGTGCCGTGGAACCATCGTGTCAAGGATATGACTTTCCTCACCAACAAGTTACCAAAAAAAGACGATGAATCTGACTCTTATTGGAACAACCAACACCACTATGTGCATGTGAACGTTCCAAAAAACGAGATTGGTTTGCTCCAGTTGGACGGTGAGACTGTCAGCAACAGTCTGTTCAAAACCTATGGTGGCGATGCCAATATGGCGTATGCCATTGTTCCTGTGGAGAAATTCGGCAAGCACCGTCTGACCACCA
>JAIKXR010000012.1 GCA_024683975.1 Paludibacteraceae bacterium | reverse complement strand
ATCTTGCCCCCGATTCTCTCCTTATATATAATAATACGCGCGTGATACAGGCACGTCTGGAGTTTCATAAACCTACCGGTGCACGAATCGAAGTGTTTTGTCTGGAACCTATTTTTCCACGCGATTATCAGTTGTCGCTATCTTCCACTGTAGGGTGCACATGGAAATGTATGATAGGGAATGCCAAGAAATGGCATAATGAGGCAATCGAACTCAAAGCGGGTTGTTTCACTCTGCGTGCGTATAAAGAGGAAACACTCGGTAATACCTTCGCTGTTCGTTTTGAGTGGGACGGTGATACTGTGTCTTTTGCAGAGATTTTGGAGTCTGCTGGTGAATTACCAATACCTCCCTATCTGAATCGCAAGACAGAGGAGTCAGATTTGCGAACCTATCAGACCGTTTATTCACGCATCAAAGGTTCGGTCGCTGCGCCTACCGCAGGGCTTCATTTTACCGAAAAAGTGCTGGAAGATTTGCATAAGCGCGGCATCAAAACAACGGAGGTGACGCTGCATGTGGGTGCCGGCACTTTCTTGCCTGTCAAAACAGCCGATGCCAACGAACATACCATGCACACGGAGATTATCGCTGTGCCGAAAGAGGCGATTCAGGCGATTAAAGACAATCTTGGGAAGATTGTGGCCGTGGGAACGACTTCGATGCGTACGCTTGAGAGCTTGTATTTTATCGGCTGCCAATTGCGCCAAGTGGAGTCGCCGTTCGATATGGGTTATTTGCCTAAAGTGGGTCAGTTCGAACCTTATGAGAAAGAATACACTACGTCCGCTACCGATGCTCTGCAAGCGATATTGTATTATCTGGCCGCAACTCGTCAGGATGCGCTCCATGCGGAGACGCAGATCATGATTAAGCCCGGTTATACATTCCGCATTGTGGACCAGCTCATTACCAATTTCCATCAACCGCAATCGACGCTCCTGTTGCTCGTCAGCGCGTTCGTCGGCGGTGATTGGCATACTATCTACGACTATGCGTTGAGCCATGATTTCCGTTTTCTCAGTTACGGAGACAGCAGTATTTTGACGCGAAATGACCAAATGAGAAAATGTGTAAATGAGAAAATGACATGATAGATACCCATTGCCATATAGATGAAGAAGCCTTTGCCGCCGATAGGGAAGAAGTCATTGCTCGTCAGCGGGAAAATGGAGTAGAAGCCATGATTGTTCCCGGAGTCAATGTTGCCTCCATCGATACCGTTTTGAAGATATGTCATAGACACCCTGGTTATTGCTATCCGGCTTTGGGTTTGCACCCGGAAGATGTAAAAGTTGATTGGCAAGAACAGTTGGCGATAGTCGAGAACGCGATACGAACGCATCGTGATGAGTTGGTTGCTATCGGAGAAATCGGTCTTGATTATTATTGGGACAAAACATTCAAAGAGGAGCAAAAAGAGGTTCTCAAACGTCAATTGTTGTTGGCAAGGGAAATGGATCTTCCCGTTATTCTGCACAACCGTGAAGCCACAGAAGATATTCTTCGCATCGTTCGAGAAGTGCAAAAGGCAGATGACGCCTGCTCAAATGGTAAATTAACCGGCGTGTTTCATTGTTTCAATGGAAGTCGCGAAACGATGGAAGAGATTTTGTCAATGGGATTTTATTTAGGCATCGGTGGCGTGATTACATTCAAGAACTGTAAGTTGGGAGAAACCCTTAGTGAATTGGTAAAGGGAACAAGTGACGAAGAACACCTAATGAATCGTCTTTTATTGGAAACAGACGCACCCTATATGGCACCGGTACCTCATCGCGGAGAAAGGAATGAAAGTCGATGGATGTGTTATGTTGCGGAGAAACTATCGGCAGTGTTGAATATTAGTCATGAAGCGATAGTCAAACACACCACGGAAAACGCAAAAAGACTCTTTCGACTGCCATAAAAGGAAATTCATTTATCATTTTTAAAAATTTATTTATCATTTTGTGAAAAAGTGCATATTAATATGTACTTTCTCTTGTATATGTCAAAGAAAAATCGTAAATTTGCAACGAATTTTGGATGGACAAGATAAGGGTTTTGATAAAACCTCGTTAAAACCTCGACGTAGTTTAGGGGAAAAAAATGAATAACACAAAATACCATTAAAAATGAAAAAAATATTTTCTCTTTTGATTTTATGTTTGACCGGTATAAGTGCCATGTGTGCGGCAGAACCGGAGATTTATGGTGCTCTTACCGATGAGGGCAAGACATTGACCCTTTATTATGATGAGTTCAAGGACAAGCATACCGTGCTTGAAGGATGGGGGGATGGTACAATCGGTACGTACTACTTGTATAAAGATGAGCAGCTCATTACCCAAGTTGTGCTGGACGAGAGCATGAAGGAAGCCCGTCCGACCAACACTGCCTGCTGGTTTTCCCGTATGGCCAACCTGGAGCGAATAGAGCATCTTGACTATCTCAATACCTCCGAGGTCACGGATATGAATCTAATGTTCGCCGGCTGTCGCAGCTTGCTTTCTTTGGACATTAGCCATTTCAATACCTCCAAAGTGACAGATATGACGTATATGTTCCGATATTGCGAGAAGTTGAGTTCATTGGATGTCTCCTCGTTCAACACCGCCAATGTGACCTCTATGCGCTATATGTTTGACAATTGTTCAAACCTGACCGAGTTGGATGTGAGCCACTTCAATACCGCCAATGTGACTTCCATGTATGGCATGTTCTCTTATTGTACTAAGTTAGCGTCTCTCGATGTGAGTTCGTTCAACACGACCAAAGTGACTACCATGACCGGTATGTTTGCCGACTGCTCGTCGCTGCGCACCTTGGACCTCAACAATTTCGACTTGACAAACACGAAATATACCACAGCCATGTTCATACGATGCACGAACCTGCAACGTATCTACTGTGCCAATGACTGGACCCAATGGAGCAAAGAATCCCTCGCCGGATCGAATATGTTCGGCTCCTGCTACAACTTGATAGGCGAGAACGGCACAAAGTACAATTATATGCAAAAGTACTTTGAGTATGCTCATCCGGACGAAGGAAGCAATCCGGGCTATTTCACCGTTACAAAGAAGCCACTTGCCCCGCTTCTCTATGCCGCTGTGTCAGATGAAGGTGCCACCGTCACTTTCTACTATGACAATCAGTATGACACGCGTCCGGGCTATATGCCCCAATGGTGTGTGGACAATTTCAGAGGCGGTGCATACCTGTGTGACGAGCAGACACTTGCCCTCATTACCAAAGCCGTCATGGACGAGTCCGTCATCAATGCTATGCCCCAATACACGTACGGATGGTTTGCCAATATGAAGAACTTGAAAACCATTGAGCACCTCGACTACCTCAATACCAAAGATGTCCGTTTGATGCTGCACATGTTTGAGGGGTGTGCTGCACTTACCGCTTTGGACTTGAGCAGTTTCAATACAGAAAATACTATAACCATGTGGGGAATGTTTGAAGGGTGTAGCAGTCTGACCAGTTTGGACTTAAGCAGTTTCAATACAGAAAATGTGGAAGATATGGCCGCTATGTTTGCCGGTTGTGAGAATTTGACCACGTTGGACATAGACCACTTTGATACACGCAAAGTAGTCGGTATGGGTCAAATGTTCTCCGGCTGCAAAAAACTATCTACGCTCTACCTCTTCCCGTACTACAACAATAAATTTATCACGTCCAAGGTAACAGATATGGATAGCATATTTGCAGGTTGCGAGAGTTTGACGGTCTTGGATATGACCAAATTTTCAACTGAGAATGTAGTTATAATATCCAACATGTTCAGGGGTTGCAGCAGCCTGAAGACGCTTGACCTGACGGGCTTCGACATGGGCAAAGTGGAAAAACTGGATAATATGTTCTATGATTGTACCTCGTTGACCACTATCAAATGCAACGATTCATGGACGGCGTCGGGTGATTCGGTGTTCTATAACTGTACCAGTCTGGTAGGAGGCAGCGGAACGGAATACCGTAGCAGCCGTATCAGTGCCGCTTCTGCCTCTCCTGACCGCACTTTCTTCCCGGGCTATTTTACTGCTACTGTTCCTCTCGAAGAACTATACGGCGTATATGACGATGCGGAAAAGACCCTCACTATCTATTATGATATGAACCGCGCAAGCCGTGGTGGTGTAAGCGATTGGAGCAACTCGTACAAATACAAATATGCCGAGAACACGAAGAAAGTGGTATTTGACGAGTCGGTCAAAGACGCCTTGCCCACCACTACTGCCAATATGTTCATCTTCTTCAAGGAATTAGAGAGCATCAAGCATCTGGACTATCTGAACACCCAAAAGGTGACCGATATGTCATCCATGTTCCGTGATTGCGGCAAACTGATGGAGATTGACCTCAGCCAATTCAACACCAAAGAAGTAATCTCTATGCAGCAGATGTTCTACGGTTGCGCGAAAGTAAAGAAACTGGATGTAGATAGGTTTCAAACAAGTAGTGTAGAGAATATGTCCGGAATGTTCAACGGTTGCACATCACTTGATACCCTGCTTTTCAACGCAAGTAAATGGAGAGTACAAGATATGAGTTACATGTTTGCCAACTGCACCAACCTCAAAATGGTTGAACATATAAATTGGTGGCAGACAGGTAATGTAACCGACATGGAGAGTATGTTTGCCAACTGCGAAAGCCTTACCAGTATCAATATGTCCACATGGGAAACCCCGCGTGTCACCAATTTCGGCTTTATGTTCGCCGGGTGTACCAATCTGGAGACGGTAAACATCCGGCACTTCGACATCCGGGAGGACGCGTCTGTTACCTTTATGTTCCAGAACTGCCCGTCTCTCACTACCATCTATTGCAACGAAGACTGGAGCCGTTTTGCCGACAACATCAACATGCCGATATTCGAGGGTTGCACCAGCCTTGTAGGGGCACGGGGAACCGCCTGCGACGGCACAATGGCATTCGACGACATCCGATATGCCACTCCGGATTTGGAGGGACATCCGGGCTATTTCACCAATAACAAAGAGATATACGCGGTGCTCAATGAAGGGGACACCACCCTGACGTTCTATTATGACTCACTACGCATCCTGCAAAACGGCACAACGGCTTGGGGGAAATACAACAACTCAGATGACAATCCCGATAATGAGAAAAACAATATCACCAAAATCATCTTTGACCCTTCCATACGCGATGCACGCCCCGGAAGTACCTACGGATGGTTCTATTGCTTTACGAAACTGAAGAGTTTCGAGCATCTCGACTACCTCAACACCTCGGAAGTGACGGATATGCGATATATGTTCTGCGATTGCTGGAATCTTACCTCGCTTGACCTGAGCAATTTCGACACCCGCAATGTGGAAGCCTTTGATTTTATGTTCTCCTACTGCTATTATAATCTGACCGAACTGGATGTCAGCTCTTTCATCACCGACAAAGCATTTTACTTCAACTATATGTTCTACGGATGTCCAAAACTCACCACGCTCCATCTTGACAACTTCAACATGGAGAACGCATGGAGTGTAAACAATATGTTTGGTGGCTGCGAAAGCCTCACCACCATCTATTGCAACAAAAACTGGAGCACGTACAAACTACTTGAACGATCAACCAATATGTTCAGAGGCTGCACCGCGCTTACCGGTGAACAAGGGTCTATGGTGACCGGAGAACAGTTTGACGCCACCTACGCCCGCCCGGACGGAGGTATAGGCAACGAGGGCTATTTCACGCATACCGAGGAAGTATATGCCGTTCTGGAACCGGACAACACCACCCTGACCATGTACTACGACAAACAGCGAGAGGAACGCGGCGGAGTTACCGACTGGCCTAAATATAACAACTTGTTTGCTAACCCCGACCACGAAACCAATCATATCGAGAAGATAGTTCTTGACGAGACTATGCAGCAGGCAAGACCCGTCTCCACGGAGGAATGGTTTTGTGCATTCTATTATTTGACCGAGATAGAACACCTTGACTACCTTAACACCTCCAAGGTCAAGAATATGAATAGTATGTTCAACAATTGCATACGTCTCCGTCAAATCGACCTCTCCCATTTCAACACCTCCAACGTGACAACAATGCGGTGGATGTTCGTCAACTGCGATTCACTCACGGAGATAGACCTCAACAGTTTCGATATGCAGTCAGTAGAAACGACATGGTGTATGTTCAACGATTGCAATTACCTGTCAACTATCTACTGCACCAACGACTGGAGCATTACC
>JAIKXR010000117.1 GCA_024683975.1 Paludibacteraceae bacterium | reverse complement strand
AAATCAATAAAATACAACTGTTTTGAAGAACTACTGCGACTGGCTGTTCAATCAAAACATGACGACCCTTCGCAATATAATCGTGCGACTCTTTATGATTAATTTGATGCGGTTGCCCTGAATTTTGAAGGAAGTGTTGTGATAATAAGAAATATAATAGTACTTTTGCGGCGTTTTTATGAAAAAGAGGAAGGATTCAACCAAGCAATAAAAAAGATTTGATAAAAGACTGAGATATATGGACAGAAAAGTACGCGTACGGTTTGCGCCATCCCCAACGGGGGCGCTGCATATCGGCGGAGTGCGCACCGCCCTGTATAACTACCTGTTCGCCCGTCAGAACGGAGGCGACATGCTGCTGCGCATAGAAGATACCGACTCCAACCGGTTCGTACCCGGTGCCGAACAATACATCATCGAAGCCCTTGACTGGTTGGGCATCGGCATAGACGAAGGTATCTGCAAAGATGCTCCCGACGGCAAAGGTCCGCACGGTCCGTACCGTCAGAGTGAGCGCAGAGAGATATACCACGTGTATGTCAAACAACTGCTTGACAGCGGACATGCCTACTACGCCTTTGACACTCCCGAAGAATTAGACAGCAAACGCAAGGAGACGGGTAACTTCCAGTACGATGCGCATACGCGTGGCGAGATGGTCAATTCGCTTACTCTGCCCGCCGAGGAGGTGCGGCAACGTATAGAGCGCGGCGACCAGTACGTGGTGCGCTTCAAGATTGAGCCGGGCGAGAACGTGACGGTGCATGACCTGATAAGGGGCGATGTGACGATTCAGTCAGATATATTGGATGACAAGGTGCTGTACAAGTCGGCTGACGACCTGCCCACATACCACTTGGCGAACATCGTGGACGACCACCTGATGGAGGTGACACACGTTATCCGCGGCGAGGAATGGCTGCCGTCGGCACCTCTGCACGTGCTGCTGTACAGAGCGTTCGGCTGGGAGGACACGATGCCGCAGTTCGCTCATCTGCCGCTGCTGCTCAAGCCTGACGGCAACGGCAAACTGTCGAAACGTGACGGCGACCGCTTGGGCTTCCCTGTGTTCCCGCTTGAGTTCCACAACGAGAAAGAAGGTACAGTCAGCCGCGGCTACCGCGAGGACGGGTACTTCCCAGAGGCGGTCATCAACTTCCTTGCGCTCTTAGGCTGGCACAGCTCGGGCGACCAGGAAATCTATACGATGGACGAACTGATACACGAGTTCTCGCTTGACCGCGTGAGCAAGTCGGGCGCGAAGTTCGACTACGAGAAGGGCAAATGGTTCAACCACCAATACCTCATCCGCAAGACCGACGACGAACTGTCGGAACTGTTCCGCCCAATAGCCGAGGCGAGACTGCGTGAGAGCGGCCAGCTCGATACACCCGCTGCGCAACGCGCTTTGGCGCAACTACCGCATATCGTGGGGCTGATGAAAGAGCGCGTCAACTTCGTGAGCGAACTGTGGGAGCAGGCCGATTTCTTCTTCGCCGCGCCGACAGTGTTCGACGAGAAATCGGTGCAGAAACGCTGGAAAGAGGACAGCCCACGCCATATACAGGAACTGACGGCCCTCTTGGAAAAGGAGGACGACTGGTCGGCAGAGCATTTGGACAGCGTCGTGATGGGCTGGATAGCGGAAAAAGAATACGGCACGGGCATCGTGATGAATGCCTTCCGCATCTGCTTGGTAGGCGCCGCCCGCGGCCCGCATATATGGGAGATAACCAAAGTGTTAGGTAAAGAAGAGACCCTGCTGCGGCTTCGCCAGTCGCTGACCCTTTTGACGAAATGAACAAGCGGAAGATTATCAATGACCCTGTATTCGGGTTCGTGACGCTCGGCAGCGACAAGGTTTATGACGTGCTGCAACACCCCTATGTGCAACGTTTGGGCCGCATACGGCAGTTGGGACTGAGTTACTACGTCTATCCGGGGGCGCAACATAGCCGCTTTTCCCATTCGGTCGGCGCAATGCACCTGATGCAAGAGGGGCTGAACATGCTACAGCAGAAAGGTGTGGACATCACAAACGAGGAGAACGAGGCGGCACAGATAGCCATCTTGCTGCACGACGTGGGGCACGGACCGTTCTCGCACGTACTGGAACATACGTTAGTGCACGGCATCACGCACGAGGAAATCAGTCTGCTGATGATGGAGCAGATTGACCGCGACCTTGCTACCGCCGAGACACCTCACCCGCTCGGGATGGCGATAGACATATTTCGTAACGGCTACCAGAGGCACTTCTTCCATCAACTGCTGTCCTCACAACTGGATGTGGACCGGATGGACTACCTGTGCAGGGATTCGTTCTTCTGCGGTGTGCAGGAAGGGCGTGTCGCGAGTGAGAGGCTGCTGAAGATGCTACACGTGGTGAATGACCATTTGGTGGTGGAACTGAAGGGGATTTACTCGGTCGAGAAGTTCCTCGTTGCAAGAAGGCTGATGTACTGGCAGGTGTATCTGCACAAGACATCGGTAGCCGCTGAGCAGCTGCTAATCAAGATACTAAGCCGCGCAAAGGAGCTTGCAGAACAAGGGAAAGAGTTGTTCTGCTCGCCTGCGCTGCATTACTTCCTCTACGGGCATATAACCGCTGAAGACATGACCGCGGGCAGCGAGGCTTTGCGGCAATACGCGCTATTGGACGACAGCGATGTGCTGAGCGCCATCAAGACGTGGATGAACCATGAGGACAGGGTGCTGTCGCTGCTGAGCAATATGTTCATCAACCGCCGTCTGTTCCGGGGTACGCTGCGGCAGAATGCGCTGACAGAGAGCGAGAAAGAGGAGCTTGCTTCCCGTTTGGCGCAGTCGCTCGGCATCCGCAAAGAGGAGGCACACTATTTCTATGAGGAACATATCTCAACCAGCAACACGTACTCGGAGAAAGCCGACTCGATAGATATCCTCTATCAGGACGGGTCGGTGAAGGACATCAGTGAGGCAAGCGAGATACTTGACCTGAAACTGCTTACGTTCAAGCCACAGAAACGTTATTTGTTTGAGGCGAGAGTGGAATAGGAAAATTTTTGGGGATATAGATGGGCGCAATCACACACAGGCATTGCGCCTCATTTTGTATATTTGAACATTCGAAAATCACATACTAATAACATACTAATAACATAGTATAGATAGCGAGGAGACATGAATAGAGAGAAGATTGAATATGTAGATGGATAAGCGGATTGATAAGAAAGATTTTTTGGTGATTATATGGGCAGAATTATTTTGACTGAAAGCAAAGAAAGTTATATCTTTGCGCGTTTTATTTCTCATACTGATATGCGAAGAAGATGAAACTACGTGAAGTAATTGGAACAATGTGAAGCATAGAAATGCTTCACTACTATGGAAAAGCGATAGAAAGTAAAACAAAAGCGAATAGATATGGAAACTACTTTAAAGATGCACGCGTGGACGATGATTCCCTTTGCCATTATGCTCCTCGCCATTGCCGTTGCACCAATGGTGGCGGAAAAATGGTGGGAAAGCAACCGCAACAAACTGATTGTGTCATGTGTATTAGGCATTCCGGTGGCAGCATATATGCTGGTTCAGGGGCTGTCGCAAGAACTAATTCACACGATATTCTTTGATTATGTGCCATTTATCATTTTGCTGTTGGCATTATTTGTGATAACTGGCGGGATACACTTAAGCGGCGACATCAAGGCCAAGCCATGGATTAACACTACGTTTTTGGCGATAGGCTTTGTATTGGCATCTATAATGGGTACTACAGGCGCGGCGATGCTGCTGATACGTCCTCTGCTGACGACCAATCAGCAGAGAAAATATACAGTGCATACGGTGCTGTTTTTCATTGCTTTGGTAGCCAACTGCGGCGGTCTGATGACCCCTCTTGGTGACCCACCATTGTTTATGTTATTCTTGCGCGGCGCATCGTTCACATGGTTCGCAACATTGTGGAAAGAATGGTTGTTCACGGGTGCTGTACTGTTAGTAACTTATTTCCTTGTAGATACATACTACTACAAAAAGGAGCATTGGACGGCGTTGTCGGCAGACTCACGTGAACAAGAGCCGTTGAAACTGACAGGTTGTATCAACTTTATATGGCTCATCGGTGTGGTATGCAGTGTTGCTTTCCTGAATGCCGGCACGATACCCGCTATGGGCGAGCATGATGCGCCGCTGTATCTAAAGTACCTGCGCGAGATAGTGATGGTTATACTGTTGTTACTTTCGCTAATAACGACGAAAAAGAAAGTTCGTTATGTGGACAACAAGTTCACGTGGGCGCCTATATTGGAAGTGGCTGCATTGTTCATAGGAATTTTCACGACGATGGCTCCCGCGCTGATTTTCCTTGAGCAGAAGGCCTCTTCACTCGGTTTGAGCGAGACGTGGCAGTTTTACTACGCGACTGGTCTGCTCTCGTCGTTCCTTGACAACACACCTACGGCAGTTGCGTTCTGGTCGATGGCAACTGGTCTGCCCGATTCGTTACAGGCAATGGCGAGCGGTCTGTTGGAGAACGGCAACGGCGTGGTAGAAAGTGTGAATTATGTAGCCAAAGTTCCGGAGATTCTATTGAGTGCCATATCAATAGCAGCTGTGTTCTTCGGAGCGATGACTTATATCGGCAACGGTCCGAACTTTATGGTAAAAGCAATAGCCGAAGAGAACCACATAAAGATGCCCTCGTTCTTCGGATATATGATACGCTTCTCTCTGATTTGCCTGCTGCCGTTGTATATCTTAGTCCAGTTGATATTCCTCTAAACGATTACGACATTGGATATTTTGAATGAAGCGATAACGTGGTATTCGACCAATATGAACTATTGGTCAATTACCGCGTTGATGACTGTTGAATCGTCTTTTATCCCCTTCCCGAGCGAAGTGGTCATCCCTCCGGCCGCTTACGTGGCAGAGAACCCCGCCAGCGCGTTAGCGGTAACGGGCAACTATCCAGTCGATGTGTTGTTGATTGTACTGTTCGGCACGATAGGAGCCGTATTAGGTGCGATTATCAACTATGCACTAAGCGTCTGGCTCGGCCGTCCTCTGATATATAAGTTTGCAAGCAGCAAAGTCGGACACGCATTTCTGCTGAGCGTAGAGAAGATAGAAAAAGCCGAAACATACTTCAACGAGCATGGTCGCGTCAGTACGTTCATCGGGCGGCTGATACCCGGAATAAGGCAACTGATAAGCATACCTGCAGGTTTGAGCCGAATGCACTTCGGACAGTTCGTACTCTACACAGCGATGGGTGCTTTTCTGTGGAATGTGGTGCTGGCGTTGTTAGGGTATCTTGCCAACGGTCAAAAAGACATGATAGAAAAATATAGCCACGAACTGAGCGTGGCTATAATGGTTATTTTTGGCGGAGCCATTGTAATATACGCTTTCGTTCGTCGAAGAAAGCGGCAATAATGCACCCCGCAAACCACCCAAAGATGAGTCCGATGGCAGTGCATTTAAGCCTGCCATTGACTGCTTTTTTAGTAGGCAGGAAATGGTCGTGCATAACTACAGGTGCAGTAACGAGAGCGTACCGGCTGTCACGTTCAGCCTTGTGTTCCATAAACTGCTCAATGCTTCTAAGAGGCAGGACAATCTCTTTTCTGCCCATAGCTAGTTCCCACGCATTAGAATGAATCTGCGGTGTATTGACATCACGATAAAAAGCAGTAGTCATTGAGTCAAGTTTCTCTACTTGGTCCTGATCAAAACGATACTGACGGTCAGCATGCGCCTTATATGCATGATATTCAGCGAGGAAATGCGGATTTGAGTTGATATACTGCATGATTTGAGCCTCAACTTGCGGGACACGCTCACGATGGCGTGTGACGAACTGAAAGGCAATACGGTCTTTCATAACAACGTTAGTGGTGTCTGATAGAGAATGACTGCGGTTGTAGTCCACATAGTCAGCCGTTCCATCATTAAGACAATCAATCACATAGTAGGCATCGCAAGCCCTGTTCATAGACTCGAAAAAGTCCTTCACCTCAATGACAGACGGTCCGTTGAGAGTGGCAACGGCACGGTACTTATATATTTTGTTAGACGGACGTGAATAATAAATGCCGGCTGCCATACAGAGCAAGGTCATACCAAACACTATCCACCAACGTTGGAAAGTGAGGCGAAGCATCTTAGCAACGAGTTGCACGCACCATTGCAGCAACTTTTTTATACCATTGACGCAACTGCGCAATGCGTCCCAAAGTGTAGTTTCTTTCTGTTCCATAGTATTTTAATTGTGATTATCTTCTTCCGCGCATCCAGCCAAAAATGTCTTTCTTTTGAGGTTCCTCGGGCTTTTGTTGTGGCTGTTGGTCTGAATCCTCAAACTGAATAACAAACTCATTGTCACGCAGCCGTTGCATGTGTGAATTGGAGTTTGCATTATGTTCAGCTGCTTTGCGTGCCTCATCTTGTTGGCGTTTTTCTTCCTCCAAGCGGCGACGTTCCTCGGCCATACGCTGTTCCTCGGCTAAACGTTCTTCTTCAGCCTTACGCTGCTCTTCTTCCTGACGCTTCTTTTCTTCATCGGGGTAGTTCATCTCTATGGCTTCAGGAATAGAAGGCCGCGTACGGTCTTTGTCGGGTTCGGTAGTGGGGATATCGCTGATGTCATAGCCGGTGGCAATGAGTGTGATACGTACATCTTCACCTAACGAGTCATCGTAAGTGGCACCCCACTGCACCTCAACATCTTTGCCCACTTGGTTGATAAACTCGTTGAGTTGGGCGAACTCGGAAGTATGTATATCGTGTTCCTGGGAGCAATAGAGTTGCAACAAGATGCGTTTAGCCCCGTGTACATCATTGGAGTTGACAAGCGGCGATTCAAGTGCATTACGGATGGCTTCGGGCAGGCGGTTTTCTCCACTGGCCTGACCAACGTTCATAATAGCCACACGACCGTCCTTGAGTGTGTTATAAACATCGGCAAAATCGGTATTGATATAGCCCTCAACATTGATAATTTCGGCAATGGACTTGGCAGCGTTAGTGATGACATCATCGGCTTTGGCAAATGCCGTTTTGATGTTCATATCAGGATAGAGTTTGGTCAGTTTCTCGTTGCTAATGACTATGATAGCGTCCATGTGTTTGGCAAGTTCAGCCACACCGTGCATTGCTTTTTCTATCTTTTTCCGTCCTTCAAAAGCGAATGGTATAGTGACTATACCAACAGTCAGTATGCCCATTTCCTTAGCCACTTCTCCAATGACAGGAGAGGCACCCGTACCCGTTCCGCCACCCATGCCGGCAGCGATGAAGAGCATCTTGGTGCCATCATCAAGTGCCTCTTTTATGCGGTCACGGCTCTCTTCGGCATATTGGCGTGCCTGTTCAGGGCGGCCACCGGCACCTAAACCGGGACCTAACTGCAACTTGGCTGGTATGGGGGATGAACTGAGAACCTGACGATCGGTGTTACAAATAAGGTAAGTAACGCCCTGAATGTTCTGGCGGTACATATAGTTGATAGCGTTGCCACCGCCACCACCGACTCCCATCACCTTGATGATAGAGTCTTGGGCAAATTCAAGCTGGATAGGTAATAAGGTATCGTCTTCCATAATGGCAAATATTATTATTCGGATTTAGTTGTGTCAGTAAAAACGTAGAGAATCTTCTGTTGCGTGGCAGTGAGTACACGGCTGGCAAAAGATTTACGGTCGGGTACGACCAAACTGGTGTGACTGTCACGCCAATCAGAGCCATGAATGAGCGCACCTATGAGCGATGAATAGCGCGGATTACAGAACTCGTCATCTGTCTGACGATCAAGCAAAAAAGCGTGTGAGCCATATTGAACGGGCAGAGAGGTGCGTTCTTGCAACCAATCGACAAGACCGCTCATCAAACTCGCACCCCCCGTCAGATAAACACCACCTAATCGGTCCTTGTATGGAACCAAGGCGTCAATGACAGGTTGCAGAATCTCAGTGAGTTTCATCTCAATGAATTCGGCAAGCGAGGAAAAGCTGACACGTTGGGTAGTTTGTCCCGGGTTATTGCTCGGCAGCAACATAGCAGAATCACGCTCAACGTAACCGGGTGAGGCCTTACCATACTTGCACTTGATATGCTCTGCATAGTTGAAGGGCACTCCTTGCTGTTCGATGAAACGCGATATATGCCAACCTCCCTGAGGCACAACGAGGTTAAGCAAAAACTGATTACCTTTGTAGATGGTAAGAGTGGTTGTCTGAGCACCAAAATCTACAACTGCACACCCTTCATTCAACATCTCTGTATGTCCTGTTGTCAAGGCACTGATAACCACGTCCGGACGCGCAAAAGACTGCTCAATGGTAATCTTGGCATTCTCAAAACTTGTGCGCATATTATCACGTGCACTGCGAAAGCCCACAAAAGCATTGAAATGTATTTCCCACACAGAGGCTTTCTGACCATCAGTTGGCTCATTGTCCTGCTCTACCCCATCTAACACGTAGTAAGACGGCTGTATATCAAAGACTGCCACATCAGGATTATTATGTTCGATCTTGTCTATACACTCCTGTTTCATCTCGTTTTTAATCTGCTCTGTTATTGAGCGTTTACGAACGAGGTCACGCTTCGACTTGACGGGGGCGATTTTCATTCCCTTGCCTCCTATCAGAGTATATGCAGAAGGTATAGCACTGACGCCAAGACGGTTAGATAACAAATGCAGTACATCGTTAATCATAAATCCTGCATCGTTGGTCTTATTGACCATACCGTGATTGACACAGGGGAACTGGTTGCTTTCTTCGTATGCCAAGACGCGAAGAAGGTCGGTTCCGACTTTCTCGGCTGCCATAGCGCGAACGGAGTGGCTACCCAACTCCACAGCCACTAACGGCAGGTCCCGGACTGAATGTGTAATAGGTTGTTTAGGCATGTTCGTAATGTTTTAATTGCGTCCCACAATCTGCCTTTCAAAACGGGCATCCAACTCTTTGTAAGCAGGGACTGTCATCCCATTCTCGTTCATTTGTTCGGTAAAGACACGCACTTTGTGGAGTTTTTGTTCATGGTCGTTGATACGTCCGAGGAGGATAGGCGGTTTGTCTTGGGCCTGCCGCAGAACCACTTGTTTGCCTTCGCGTATCTCTATGCTCTGTATGCGCGGATGCCAATAAGAATTGTCCTTAAGCCATAACACAAAGTCCGCTATCTCTTCTCTCGCCATCTGCTCGCCTACGTGTCCTTTCACCCAGATGACATCAGTTTTGACATCCGGTCTGACAGGCATTCGCTTCCGATCGGCATCGATATAATAGGTCTCTCCGTCTGACAAAACACGCAAGATAGGCAGACGCTGCACGACATACAACTCAATTATTGTATCGCCGCGTTTGTAACATTGGACGTTACGCACCATTGGGTGAGCGGAAAGACCATTTTCAATATCCTGTGTCGATATACTGCACATAGGCATACCTGACGGATAGAGATTTTCCTTACGAAGGTACGATTGTATCTCGCTGACACTCAAAAAGTCACCGGTAGTCTCAATGTTCACTCGATGGCATATTCCATCTTGTGTGTCGGTGGCAGCCCATACCAATACCGCCACTATACCCGTTATAACCAACAATACAAATATTATTCGTATTACTTTTCTCATAGCGATATTTGTTTTATTTGCTCTTTCATTTCCGGCACTAACCGGTCTATATCTCCCGCACCGAGCGTCAAGACGGCAGTTTGAGTGTTTATGCTTCTTACTCGTTCGCACACATAACCAGTCAGATCGGATTTTTGCAACACTCTCACGGGGTAACTGCTCTCAATCCTGCTTGCCAAAACCTCAGACGTGATACCTTTAATCGGCTCTTCGCGTGCAGGATAAACAGGTAACAAAACCACCTCGTCCAATTCGCTCAAAGCCGCAGCGAACTCGTCCATAAAATCGCGCGTGCGAGTGAACAGATGGGGCTGGAACACGCCTATCAAATGCCTTTCGCTGTATAGTTGTCGCGCTGATCTTATGGCAGTCAGCAACTCCTTTGGATGGTGTGCATAATCGTCTATATAAGCCACTTTCGGACTCTGAACATGTACATTAAACCGCCTCAACACACCGCGATAAGTCCTCACTCCTTCTCTCAGCGTCTGCTCGTCCGCACCTGCCAAATGTGCCAATGCCATTGCCGATGTTGCGTTCTCAACATTGAATAACACCGGAACACCTAATTCCACATCCGTCAAATAAGTGTCACGCGTGTGCCAATCGAAGAAAAGCCGTCCGCTGTCAATCCGCACATTATCAGAATAAAAGTCCGCATCTTCATTGACACCGTAAGTATAGATTTGTGCTTTGCTCTTGACTTTATAACCTTTCTTAATGACTATAGCGTCGGTCACTAATTGTGCATATTGCTCAAAGCCTTCGTGGTATCCTTCCGATGTCGCATATATATCCAAATGGTCGGGGTCAATAGCCGTGATGACACTCATAGCCGGCTTGAGATGAAGGAAAGACCTGTCAAACTCGTCTGCCTCCACCACCACCAGATCGCTCTCTGTGTCCATCATCAAGTTCAAGCCTTCGTTTATACTGATCCCGCCAAGAAAAGCATTAACTCCTATAGGTTTGAGTATATGTGCTAACAATGCAGCCGTTGAGGTCTTGCCGTGAGTACCTGCCACGCACAAGGAACGCATATCACTTGTCACCCTGCCTAACATCTCTGAGCGCTTGAGAATCGGCATTCCTTTCTTATGAAAATACTGATACAACTGCGTTTGCATAGGCACGGCAGGTGTCCATACCACCGTCCAGTCCGCCTCTGCCACCTCGCAAGGAGAGTCCGTATAAATTATGCCAATACCCTCTTTCTCCAACTCCCGCGTCAGAGGCGACGGTGTACGGTCATAGCCCTCCACACGGCATCCGCAAGCAGCAAAATAACGAGCCAATGCACTCATTCCTATGCCGCCTATGCCGAGAAAATACAATGATTTGATGGAGGGTAACGCTCTCATTATTTGAGTTTGATAGTCTCTTTGTATATTCTGCCGAAACTGTCCTCAGCCTCCACTGTCAGTTCCTTGGTGCCTTCCGACGGCACAGCGGAGAAGTAGTTGCGTGTGCGGAACGGCACATAGTCGTCTATCACTCGCGCACCGTTCACATACTCGCAATAGTCTGGGTCGTAAGAATAGAACCTGCTCATGTCGCCTTTGAGAACACCGTCCTCATAGTAGCGCACTTTCCAACCGTCGTCCACATTCCATATCTTGGCGACCACTGCTTTCGGACGGTCCATCACCCTGCCCGGAGCGTAGAGTTTCATCTGGTAGGTGTCGGGGAAGCCGGTCGCCTTGAAGTACCACGAGTGCTGGCGGCCGTTGCCCTCGAAGACCTGGTAGCCACGCGGTGCGCCATCGCTGCTGACGGGGGCTGTCCACCAGTTGCCGCATAGGGCACCGATGTTGTGTTCCATAATTCCGCCGCCGAGGTCCTTGTTGGTGTTGTGGTGGTGATGCCCCGTGATGAAAGCGGCCTGGAACTTGCCGTGCAGCACGTTGAGCAATTCCTGCCCGTTGCCTATCAACCCGCTGTCCTCAGCCGGTTTGACGGGGGCGTGCATGGCGATATAGATGAGGTTGTCCATATTGATGGCGGAGCGCAGCAGTTGCATCAGCCAGTTCCACTGGTCCTCCATCTTGAGGGTGCACGTATAGCCCTTGTGGCCTGTGTA
>JAIKXR010000102.1 GCA_024683975.1 Paludibacteraceae bacterium | reverse complement strand
CCGATGCCTCTATCTGCTCCCGAAAACGCTCGCTTTGCAGATTGTGCCCATCTAAGGGTAACATTAACCCGACAGGCAGATGTTTGTCGTCGGAAGTAACGATAGCGACATTATTGGCTAGTAAAGCGCCTATGAGTGCATGGGTGATAGTTATTTGCTTATGATCAAGAATAACGACACCAATATCCTCAATAGGCAAGGAGAGTGTTTCCTCGCCTCGCTTTACTACCAACTGCTGTAACTTTAAACTCAGTTGCGCAGGGTTCTCAAAACAAAGAACTCGTTTGATCATACTTTTGTGATACGACCCATAATGTCAATTTTGACTTTATGTGGGAAGACTCTAAATAGACCATCAAAACTACTAGCACGGAATGCTTTGCCGATTTTGAAACTCCATTGTTCGTTCTTTGCATCACCATATTTGTCATCCACTGTCGTTTCTGTATGGTAGCGAAAACAATAGAATTTTGAACTCACCTTTTGCACTCTGTACAGGTGTTTGTTCAATGAATTGTAGTCTTGCCTTTCGACGGCATCATTGAACTCATCTTCTTCCATGCCTAAGACAAACATTTCGTTCTCTTGCATCGAAAGGACTAATTGCCAATCATCGTGCGGGAGTTTGTCAAGGAACTCTTGCGGCAATTCTTTATTTAACAAACTATCCCACACTTCATGCGGATTAGTAATCACGACAGGCACGCCATAACGCTTACGTTCTACTGCATCCCAAAAACTAACCACCATTTCTTGATACTCACCATTTTGATCTTGATAGATAGCGATATGATGGTTGTTGCCTTTTTTGGCGAAGCCTATCGGTTGACCTGCATTGTCGTATTTAACCGGAACCACTCCTTTATCAGATAGATTAGTCAGGCATCGCACACTCTTGATTACCATGCCTTCGGCAGAATAAAGTGGTGTTTTGAAAGCCTCTTTAGCATTACCACCATGCGTCGCAATATGCTCTTCAACCAAATGCCGGATGGTCGGGTCAACAATACTCTCCACTTTCATGCTCGGATGGTCAAGCGGATACTTAACGACAAATCCATCTTCGTGTTTTCCGTAAATAGTATCTTCTGTCAATGCCCCTCGTGGAACCAGTAAGCCCGTTTGTACAATTGTCCGCTTGCCGCCATGATAGACTGCACGGCGTGCCGGTGTGGTAACTCGTTTGCCTGCACGGAAAGAAACCAGGATGCCATCCACCTTGTCGGTAACGTCTGCAACGGAGAAATGCGGTTGGTCAGCAACCCAGCGTTCCAAAACAGATTTCTTCTCGTTATAGGACGTGTTGGCCTCTTTGACTTGCTTTTCCATCCATTCATGGGATGCCTCCAAGGTATTCAGGCGTTGGATGTAACTCTGTTGTGTTAAGGCGACTGTTAAAGCATCAATAGCATGGTGGCGATGATCAATGCGTTTAGTCCAATTCTTTATCCGCTCCTCTTCGTGCTCTTGTCCAGCGTGTTCGAAGTGCACTATTTCTGTCAGTTCATCTACTTTTCGATAACGAGGCAGATTGAGTGTATGCAGGATTTCATCGTATCCCCATTGGTGCCTCAAGAAATCGGTCACACTACCACCACTTGTCCAAACGCGGCGAATACCGGTTTGCAAAATCTCTACCGCTTTAACTGCAATATATTGACTTTGGCGCAACTGCCGTTCTATAAAATCTTGTGGGATATCTGCACGTCTCCACAACAGGTGATCTCGTTTGGTTTTACTAATACGATGTTCAGTAAACGCTTCGTCCACGCGTTGTTTGTAGGCTTCAAACTCACCGGTAGGCTTACCTTCCATATATTCCATGGCAGTACTATTACCCTTCTCGCGATTACAGTCTCTACACGCACAGACTTTGTTGCTGTAACTATCGTCAAACAGAACACTTCGCGGAATAATATGCTCAATCTCGACATCTGCGCCATTGAGGAATTGCGCTATATCCATTGTTTTTCCACAATAGAAACAGCGATGATTACTTTCCTCCCACATTTTATATTTCTGAATGCGCGAGCGCGAAGGGCGAATACCGAATTCGGCTATTTTGGCAGCGATAGCGGCATTCTCTCTCTCGTTTTTGTTGATGGCTTTATATGCGTTATCGCGTTCTTCGCGACTTTGCTTCAGTTCGCGTGCCAACTCAATACGAGCTTCGTCAATCGGGCCGTACTCCTGCTGCAGGCGATTCACCAAATTGATCATCTGATTGAGAATCTTTTCTATTACAGGCTGTCGCAAGGCATTCTTGGGTAACAACTCAATTTGCTCAACTAATGTTCGAGAATCTCGTTCCTCTACTGTCATGCTGTTAGAATGGTTAATACCGATACGTGCACAGGCTTCGCTGAACTGGTAACCATTCATGAGATAGGGTAAGAGACGCCGAATGAACTTATGTGACTTATTGGCATAGCCCGGTTTGACGAAATCAATCTTGCATAGAGCATCAATAACAGCCTTGTCCGTTATTTGGAACTTCTCCCGTAACGTCTTCGCCAATTCGTCTGCATTTTGCAACGAATAGACTGCGTGCCACAATCTAAACAGAGGTGTTTGCTCTATCTTTTCTGTCACCTCTTTGATAACTTCTCCTGTTTCCGTGTCCACCCATTTACTGTCTTTCAACTCGACCGGCATTTCCAACCACTGGTCGTACTTGCCACCCAAAGCCTCACGAAGTTGCAGCAATGTGGCATTCCCTTTGAGGCCTTTGCCTATGGCTTTTCCGCCATACCAACCGTCTTTCTTGCTGATACCGAGAATCTTATACAAGTTTGTTAGTTTCAATTCTTTGTTTGCGCACAAAAATTCCACCATCTGCTTGCGTTGCTCAAGCGTGATGTCCAGTTTCTCATTATCGCGGTTGGTCAGCGTGATATTGTTCACTGTCTCCCACATGGCACACAATTGCGCCAAAGGAGAAGTGCGGGGCGCGCACTTGGGACCACCGTAGACGATACGGCCGTCCTTGGTCTTATAGGGGCGCATTTCAAATTCGCAAAGGCTCACCAGATGCTTGCACGATTTAAGCGGGCGCTGGTAAAAGATGATGCGGTTGCGAAGCGTATCTATCAATTCATTAGTCAGGATTGTCGGATAGTATGTGCGTTGTACGTGCATTATTTGGTCGAACTCTTCAATATATGCCGCACGTGGAAAGACCTTGTCCTTGATTCTAAAAGTATAGTATGGACCACTTGCTCCCTCTACTTTGCTGCGCAACAATTCCAAATAGAAGTGCTGGCCAATTGTTCTGCCTTCTGCTTGCAAATCAGTATAACGTTGATTGACGGCTGCCACATAATCTGTCTGTTTCTTATCGGCACTGTCGTCCGCCTTGGCGTGCTTGTAGCCTCGTTTTTGATTGATATGATAAAGCACGCGACCTATTTGAGGTAAGGTAAGTTGTACTCCTTCTGTTGCGGCATCACTGCGCAATTTCCACAAATCAATAACATTCTCATCCATGCGCTCCGGCAGCATCCCGTTTTGTCGCAATACTTGCGTTAACAGGGCACGGCGCAATTGGTATCGGTCATATCCTTTGCGAGCAGTACGACGAGCCGTGCGGTCAGCATTTTTACTAATGGCTTGTCCCTTACTGAACTGATCACTGTCATCTTTGCCAATCGGCACAATACGGCAACCCATTCCGACGATTTCTTCCGGCTGATTATCAGTCGTTTCTATCAGCGCCCAACCAATAGAACCTACACCTAAATCCAATCCCAATACTTTCTTTTTCATGATAAGATATTGTTCTTTGTTTTCTAATTAAATTTTATGTTTCCGCCTGCAAAGTTAACACTTTTTTTTGATATTACCAAAAAAAACGCAAAAAAAATGCACATTCTCTCACATTTATGTGTTATCCTGTTACATTGGTTACACTTACTATGGCAAAAAGAAGCCCCGCATCACTGCGAGGGCTTCCTTCGTTATGGCAACAAAAAACTACGTGTTGGTGACTACGTGTTGGTGACTGCGTGTTGGTGACTTCTTTCCTACGCTGCGCTTCGGACGATCGCTTCGAGTGGACCTTTGACGGCCGCAGGCCTTACAGGCTATAGGCCGGAGGCGGCGGGTGCAGCCTGTAGGAGCTTGGAGGCGTCGACTTTACCATCATAAGACTCTATCGTCTTGGTCATGATGACGGTGGTGGTGTCGCCGCGTTGGATGGTCTGTGCGGTCGTGGTGACGGTGCGCGTGACGTTGCAGCTGCAGAGGGCGCAGGCTGCCGCAATAAGCGACAGCACTGCAATTACGAGATACTTACGCATAGCTCAACCTCCTCTCTTAGTCGCCGACCTGGTTTCCGCTCATGAACTCGGACATGAGGAAAGTACGCAGGGTGTGGTACTTCTCCTGGGCGTTGAAGCGAACCTCAGCGGCAGCGCGCTTGGTGGCGTCAGTCATCTGAGTCTTCGCGTAGTTCGACGCATCGCGGAACAGGTTACGCTGCGCCAGCATGCCGGCAGTGACGGTGGTGCTGGGGTAGCACAGCTTGCTGATGTACGGCTTCTTGGTAAAACCGTTGATGCCGAAATAGGTGTTGGTGTGACTGCACGGCTTGCCGTGAATTTCCTTGACGGGATACTCGAAAACAACTTTCTGATACTTACTAGACATAAAATGAGATTTTATGTGTCAAGAGTCTAGGGTCAA
>JAIKXR010000009.1 GCA_024683975.1 Paludibacteraceae bacterium | reverse complement strand
GTTGCCCTTGGACGGTGTAGATTTTATCTCCGCGGTGTATCAGTACTTGTCCGCAACGAATAATCTTAGTCCACTGCCCTCCTTTGTCACTTGGTAGTTCGTCTAAGCCCTGTGTGCCGGTAGTGAACGACATGGTTTGGGATGTCAGTGTGTTACCCTCTCCATCTTTGGCGTTGATTGTCAGGTCATAGTCTGTGCTGGTTTGCAGGCCATCTACTGTGAAGCTGAATCCCTCGTTCTGCACTTGCTGCGGAGCATGGTCACGCGCCGGGGCACTGAAGATAATCGATGTCAACTGGCCATTTGCATTGAAGATAAGCGTGCAGACAATATTGCCGTTTTTATCTTTAATGATCATTTCATACGATTCCGCACCATCGACAGCCGGCCAGATAATATTGACGGTGGTTTCGGAGGCATTAATCACTATCACATTGGTGTCTGTATTCTGTGCACTCATCGGTCGTATGAGCAGCGTGCCCCAGATGGGATCAGCTTGATAAGCCTCCAACGCCTCATCCGGCACATAGATCACTACTTTTTCCAATCCATACATCTTGGAGCCCTCAACAGATAAAGGTTGATTGCTCTCGCAAACGAGGGTCTTAAGGTTATTGCATATTGCGAAAGCACCTTCGCGGATAGAAGTGACGGTGTATATGATCTCGTTGAAGGTAACCTCTTCAGGCAGGATGACACTCTTTCCGGCAGAGGTAACTCCGATAATCTGGGCAGTGTGCTCTTCATCGTTGAGTATATACCGGATGCCGTCAATCACCTGTATGTCAGCCACCACACCGTCAATTATAATCTTCATTTTCGCCGCTCTGCCTAAACCATACGGAGCGGTCGGGTCAGCGGAGCCTTGCGGCAGAATTCCTACTGATGCCCAATTATGCAGAATGTCAAATCCTATACCGAATTCGGTGTTATTCCAATCCACCGGTATATAATAGCGGTCAATCTGGATTTCTAACTTCCCGTCAACTATCTGGCTGCTCCCGATAGGTAATGCACCTTCGCCAACGATAGCGCCCCAGTAATCATCTGCGTCATGGTAAACATCCGGATCAACCCATTGCCATCCGTTACCGCCAACTTCGCCCCACCATTTGAAAACCGCCGGGTTGTAATTATAAAGTTCCCCTCCGTACATGACAGCCGTTTCCAGCACAATATCTGCGTTAGCATCCAGAAACTCGTCACCATATCCACCTGTCAGGTCACTATTATCGGCATCAATATACATATGGAACGGAACCCATTCATCCGCATCGAAATAACTCATGTCCGGTTCAACCAGCACATTGATATATTGCGCATCTGCATACACTTTTACGCTTCGGAGCGCTTTATGCACAGCATCTTGCGGGCAAGTAGCTTCGAACACATAGGCCGCCGGCAGATTGTCCCATTCGGCGATTGAGTTATCATGCACGTTAACAAGAACGTTTTGTGCCCAAAGAGGCAACATCATTCCGACTAATAACGCAAATAAAAGAGAATACATCTTTTTCATAAGGCATTAATTTAAAGGGTTGTTTTTTCGTTTTCCGGTGCAAAAGTACTGCTTTTTTTGATATGTGCAAAAAAATCGTCTTGAGTGGCGATTTTTTGTGAAATGAGCCGCTACTCGTTCAACGCTCATCCGTTCAGCCGTTCAAGGTTCACTCGATTCGCAGGAAATGGTAATAGATGAATTGTTGTTCGTCGTACCATGTCTCCCATTGCTCGTTCCGGGTGACGGGCAGGGCGGTAGGCGCTTCATCGCCGTGAACGACCGTCACGCTGTCGCCGATGAAGAAAGCACGATTGGAGAAACTAAACAGCCCGCCGTCGCTGCTGCCACAGACGTAAAGGCAACTGTACCGGACCGTTCCGGGATTCCATTGACGGTCTTTCGAATACAGCAACAGAGACTGCCCGGAAGCTAAGTGGACCACAGAACCGGACAGCAGGGCAGTCTCGTCTTTGAAACCGTTTTCTGCGGATGGATAGACCGGGCTCGCAGCAGGCTGAATCTCGTAATAGACGGTTTTGGGTGCGTTCTCCTGATAAAAACGCAGCGTCACGTCTTGAGGCGAAGTGTTGCCAATCTGGAAGGATTCATAAATGCTATAATCCTGCCGTTTGAGCTGAAAACAGGAACTCAGGCCGAACGCAACGGCCAATAATAAGATCTTTTTCATTGTTTAGCCCTTTTTATTTTTTCCGGATCAATAACAAACGTGTGGTAGAAGCAATACGGTTGGTTCTTTTCTTCCGTACTTATCCAGTCTTCTGCGTCGTAGAAACTCCATTCCTCGCCATAGACGTAGTCGTATTTCTGCGCTTTCCATTCAATCGTGTCGTTTCCGGCGATCAGTAGCAGGGTCGAGCCGACCACTTGGCGGAGATTCATCCGGTCTCCCGTGTCCTTGTGTTTGAACTCGCGTGTGACGGGGTGGATGCGGATGGTCTGCCCGGCGAGGATGGTGATTTCGCAGGAGTGATACCACGCCCGTTGCGGGTTGGTTGCCGCGCAGGTGTCCCACATCACCGGCGAACCGGTGACGAGCAGAATCGGTTCAGCAGTCCGGTTAGCGACATAATATGTGTCGGTGTACGTCGTGTAAGGGGTGATACACGACGAGAACATCCATGCGCATAGCGCGCAAAGCAACATCAGTCCAAGATGCATAGGCAGTTTAATTTTGCCAATAAGAAAATGTGTCATAAGCGTTGCGTATTATAGTTTTAAACTCAGGCCCTTTAGCGTTTGAGGGTGCAAAAGTACTGCTTTTTAGGGAAATATGCAAGAAATTGAGTTGGGAAAATAGTTGGGAAAATGACTTTTTTAAGTGAACCCTCTCCGCGCTTGGCTGTCGTATTCGTTCAGCCCATGCACCTCAATAAACTCTTTACCATTGTACAAGTATGGCTGTTCGTCGCGACTGAAGTTCTCCGTATATTGTACGCCCATGGCATAATAAAGAGACGGAGGCACATCCGGACCCAAATTCTCAGCCATAGGTACACCGCTTGCATAATAGGTTGTTCGTTGTACGGGAGTGTTAGTTTCCGAATTAACTACAGCGCATATATTGCCCAGATGGTCTTTGATATAATGATAATAGATGCCATCGGCATTATAACCTATGCTGTTATGTATGCGGCGAGTTATTGTATCTTCTCTTGTATATACAAGTTCCACATTATTGT
>JAIKXR010000097.1 GCA_024683975.1 Paludibacteraceae bacterium | reverse complement strand
ACAAGCCGATGATGGACGCGATTGCCAAAGACGGGGCGGTCGCACTACGCAACTGGGACAGCGAGACAGACGAGAAGATAGCAGCAGAACGCATTGCCCGGAGTGAGAAACTGCCGCATTGGGAACTCGCCAAGAAATACAACCTCATTGACTTTGACCTCGGTGTGAAAATCTCCGGAGCAGGATTCCCTGTCTATATCGGCCAAGGCGCACGTCTCCAACGCGCGCTCATCAATTTCTTCCTTGCTGAGGCGAACAAAGCCGGTTATACCGAGATCATGCCGCCGACGGTGGTCAACGCCGCTTCGGGTTACGGAACAGGTCAGCTGCCCGACAAAGAAGGTCAGATGTACCACTGCGAAGTGGATGACCTTTATCTCATTCCGACCGCCGAAGTGCCGGTGACGAACCTCTACCGCGATGTTATCATCGACGAGGAAAAACTACCGATCAAGAACTGCGCATATACAGAATGTTTCCGTCGCGAGGCTGGTTCATACGGCAAAGATGTACGCGGGCTCAACCGGCTCCACGAGTTCTCAAAAATCGAGATCGTGCGCATCGACACGCCGGAGCACTCCGACGCTTCCCATAAAGAGATGCTCGCACACGTGGAAGGTCTGCTGCAGAAACTCGAACTCCCGTATCGCATTCTCCGTCTCTCAGGAGGCGACATGTCCTTCACGGCGGCCCTCTGCTATGACTTTGAGGTTTATTCAGAGGCACAGCATCGCTGGCTGGAAGTGTCCAGTACGTCCAATTTCGACACGTATCAGGCGAATCGTCTGAAATGTCGTTACCGTCGTGCCGAAGATAAAAAGGTTACGCTCTGCCACACCTTGAACGGCTCGGCGCTTGCTCTCCCCCGCATCGTGGCGGCTCTCCTCGAGAACAACCAAACAGCAGATGGCATCCGCATCCCGAAGGCCCTCCAGCCTTTCTTTGGAGATGACATGATACGATAAGAAAGCTCTTAGAAATGAAAAAATCGTCCTTCGGGGCGATTTTTTTTGCAAATGTAAAAAAAAAGTAGTACCTTTGCACCGCAAAACAAACAATTGCTTCTATGAAAAAGCTTCTATCTCTTTTGGTGGCACTGTTGCCCATGTTGTTGGTAGCCAGTCCTATTAGTCGCGAACAAGCTCAGAAATCAGCCGAGTCTTTCTTGTTACAGCGTGGTAAACCGGCGCAGATTACCAGTGTGTCCAATCCGAAAAAAGCCCGCGCAGGCAAACAATCGGTTTCGAGTCACTATTTGTTCCGTTACGACGATGGCATCGTGGTGACATCCGCTGACGACCGTCTTCCGGCTGTTTTGGGCTATTCCACTTCGGGGAACCTCTGTGACGAAGCGATGCCATTGGCACTGGAAGAGTGGCTTAATGAAATAGATGAGTTAGTGTCGCAAATACCTGAGACCGAGACAGATGCAAGCTCGGCTCTGCGCAGGACACGAGCGTATGAGCAACCCCAAGATCACCCTTCTATTGCGCCTATTATCACGGCACAGTGGTATCAGCGCGAGCCGTATAATCTCACCTGTCCGGAGTATTTGCAGACCGGTTTGAGGAGTGTAACAGGTTGTGTGGCAACGGCAATGACGTTGGCTATGTCCCATTACCGTTATCCGAACTATACGACCAAGGCGATTCCCAAATATACATATACCGGCAACTACGAAGGCGTGTCAACGAAAATTACTATTCCGGCTCTGCCGACTCATCTACTGATAGACTGGGATAATATCGTTGATTACTACGACACGTTGCACGCTCATACGCCTCAGCAAGACACAGCTATCGCTAATCTGATGATGTACGCAGGTAAAGCGGTCAAAATGCAATACACACCTTCCGGTTCCGGTGCCTATTCGATTAATGTGGCGTCGGCGCTGAAGGATTATTTCGGATATCCTTCGACCGTCATTCATCATCAGCGGGAGAGTTTCAGCAGTCACGAATGGGACGAACTGATTTACAACGAGTTGGCGAATGACCGTCCTGTTGTTTATCACGGTTCGACATCCAGTAGCGGTCACGCGTATATAGTGGATGGTTATGAGAGCAACGGCTATTATCATGTCAATTGGGGCTGGGGCGGTTCGTACGACGGTTATTTCTTGTTGGACGTGCTCAATCCCCGCAATAACGACAAGACGGGAGCCAGCAGTACGCGCGAAGGCTATGTTCAATCGTCCGGAGCGATTATCGGAATAACGACGGAGACCATCAGTCCTATACCAGCTCGACTCATGATGGAGCTGCAACGGAACACAGCCGACAGCTTGTTCTACCGCTCGCGCAACTACACGACTTGTTCCACGCACTTTGACATCGCCATCGCGCAACTGGACGAGGACGGCGAGATAATCCAGATATTAGACAGTATAGCCGATATAGCGTACACCAACACGTCGATAAAGACGCATGGTTTTGCCATCAACATCCATACGAAAGGCACCTATACCATTGCTTTTGTGAGTCGTATCAGCGGCACCGAAGATTGGCTAATCAGTCCGAACTATAATAACAACCGCGCGTTGATAACACTGATTATCAACAAGAACGGTGCTACAGTCCAGGATCAATCGTCGCAACTGACTATTCTGGACAAGAACATCAGTAGCACGTTTGAAGTCGATTCGCTGGTTACGATCCATGCAAGGATTAAGAACACCGGCATGGCGACTTATAACGGGACGCTGTATGTACATTCGTTGACATGCAACGGCTACGAGCACCGTGTTAATCCGCAATCGGTGTTTATCGAGGCCGGTCAGACGACTGTTG
>JAIKXR010000090.1 GCA_024683975.1 Paludibacteraceae bacterium | reverse complement strand
ATACAAATGATATGCAATTAAAAATCAATAAAATACAACTGTTTTGAAGAACTACTGCGACTGGCTGTTCAATCAAAACATGACGACCCTTCGCAATATAATCGTGCGACTCTTTATGATTAATTTGATGCGGTTGCCCTGAAAAAAATGAAAAAAGTTTTGTCAGTTGAAAAAAACGCTGTACTTTTGTCGCCGCTCTTGAGTAAAGCAGGAGAATCAGTAGCTCAGCAGGTAGAGCACATCCCTTTTAAGGATGGGGTCCTGGGTTCGAACCCCAGCTGGTTCACATGAAGAAGATTGCTTTTCTGTAATCTTCTTTTTTTGTCATCAATTACTGCCATGCATTTTATCAGCAGGAAATAATTGATGACTTTTTCTTACTCATCGGTTGGCGCGCTTGCGCTCTAATTCGTCAAGGATGATCTTGCGGATGCGCATAGCGTGGGGTGTCACCTCCACATACTCGTCTATCTTGATGTACTCCAGTGCCTCCTCTAATGAGAACTTGACCGCAGGCGGCAGCACCGCTTTGTCGTCCGCTGATTTGGAGCGCATGTTAGTCAGGTTCTTGGCTTTCACCACATTAATCACGATGTCGCCCTCCTTTGCGTTCTCGCCGACAACCTGGCCGGCATAGACCTCCTCGCCCGGATTGATGAAGAAGCGTCCGCGGTCCTGCAGTTTGTCTAAAGCGTATGCGGATGCCTGGCCGCCTTCCATCGCTATCAGGCTGCCGTTGATGCGCACGGGCATATCCCCTTTGTAGGGCTGGTACTCAAGGAAGCGGTGCGCCATGATCGCCTCGCCCGCTGACACGTTCATCACGTAGGTGCGCATACCTAATATGCCCCGAGACGGTATGGTGAACTCTAATTGTACGCGGTCGTTCACCAGTTCCATCTTCGTCATCTCGCCTTTGTGAACGGTGACGAACTCGATGATCTTGCCGCTGCATTCGTCGGGCGTGTTCACGGTCAGTTGCTCCACTGGCTCGCATTTCACGCCGTCAATATCCTTGATTATCACCTGCGGTTGGCCGACCTGCAGTTCGTACCCCTCGCGGCGCATCGTCTCGATCAGCACGCTCAGGTGTAGCACGCCGCGCCCGAACACCTGCCACGACGAGTCGTTCTGGCTCGGCTCCACGCGCAAGGCGAGGTTCTTCTCCAGCTCTTTCATTAGGCGGTTGTGTATATGGCGCGAGGTGACGTACTTGCCGTCCTTGCCGAAGAAGGGTGAGTCGTTGATAGTGAACACCATTGACATCGTCGGCTCGTCAATGGCAATCGGCTGCAGCGGCTCGGGATTCTCGGCATCGCATATTGTGTCGCCTATCTCAAAGCCCTCTATGCCTATCAGCGCGCAGATATCGCCGCTCTTTACCGCGTCCGTCTTTACGTGCCCCATACCCTTGAATGTGTGCAGTTCCTTTATCTTGGTGCGGACCTTCTCGCCGTCTTTCTTGCAGAGCGTCACGGTCTGCCCGTCGCGTAGTTCGCCGCGATGGACGCGTCCTACCGCGATGCGCCCTACATAGGGGTTGTAGTCTAATGACGTGATGAGCATCTGCGGCGTGCCTTCTAACATCTCCGGCTCGGGGATGTACTCTATTATCGCGTCCATCAGTGCGGTAAGGTCTGTTGTCGGTTTGCGCCAGTCGGTACTCATCCAGCCGTTCTTCGCGCTGCCGTAGATGGTCTGGAAGTCCAGCTGGTCGTCCGTGGCGTTCAGGTTTACCATCAGGTCGAACACCGCCTCCTGCACCTCGTCGGGCCGGCAGTTGAGCTTGTCCACCTTGTTGATGACTACGATGGGCTTGAGGTTCAGTTCCAGTGCTTTCTGTAGCACGAACCGTGTCTGCGGCATCGGACCCTCGAAAGCGTCCACCAGCAGCAGTACGCCGTCCGCCATGTTCAGCACGCGCTCCACCTCGCCGCCGAAGTCCGCGTGACCCGGAGTGTCAATGATGTTGATCTTGTAGTCCTTGTATTCGATGCTCACGTTCTTTGCCAGAATCGTGATGCCCCGCTCGCGCTCAAGGTCGTTGTTGTCTAATATCAGTTCTTTGTCCTCCACGCCTTCCTGACGGGATTTCTCCACCACTTTCGCAGTGTAGAGCATTTTGTCAACCAGTGTCGTCTTGCCGTGGTCAACGTGCGCGATAATCGCTATGTTACGGATTTTCTGCATAAGTCTGTAAAACTGAAAAAGCGCGGCAAAAGTACTGCTTTTGCCGCGTTAGTCAAATATTTGGCGGATTTTTTTTCTTTTGGTTTAGTCGAACGTTTGTCCGAAGTTGTTGGAGATTTGAACCATCTTGTCATATTCCTCAGGACTGAGGTCAATGAAGTAGTAGTTGCGCGGATCCACAGGATGACCGTTGAGGTGGACTTCATAATGAAGGTGCGGACCGACTGATGCACCTGTATTACCCACGAGTGCGATAACATCGCCGCGCTTCACTTTCTGACCTACGCGAACCAATGACTTGAACAAATGTGCGTACAATGTCTGGTAACCGTAATCGTGGTCAAGTATCACCGTGTTGCCGAAACCCTGCCGCCAGCCCACATACACCACTTTCGCGTTGCCCGTCGCAAACACGTCAGTACCCGTCTTGGCTGAAAAGTCCATTCCGTAGTGGAACTTGCGGGTATGATAAATAGGATGTATACGGAAGCCCCAGCCGCTCGCAACGTGCTTCAGGTCCTTGTTCAGAACAGGCTGGATGGCGGGTATGTTGTCCATCCTCGTCTCTTGTGACTTAGCCATATCTAATATCTCGTTGAACGAATTGGCCTGCACGTACATCTCTTTCTCTAATACGTCCACTTTCAGCTGTAGGTCTGCCGCTAACTGGCTGTTGGTCATCTGCGCCAAGTCCTCGTAGTATGAAATCTTCTTTGTCGCGCCCTGACGTACAGCCAATGGTATAGGCTCGGCTCCAAACAACACACGGAACAGATTGTCATCCCTTTGTGCCATATCCGTCATTACAACCTGCATCTGATCCACTTTCTGGTCTATTATCTGCAACTGTGCCTCTAATGACTCTTTTTGTTCTATCAGTTGTTTCTCTCGTGGCGACGGGAAAATCATAAAGAACACGAAGAAAAAAACTATTCCCAGCACCAAACCGACCAATATGTATTGTCCCGAACGTTTGAGCCAGAACACTATGCCGTGTTCTATGCGCTCCAATGCCAGCGTCTCAGGATTTATTCTATACTTGTGTTTCATTTTCAATTCTCAATTCTCAATTAGTTGTGCTTCCACCAGAAGAAGTAGCTGTTCTGCCGCCGTTTTTCTTTGTCTGTTTTCGCTACATATATTTTATCCATAGTATATGGATTCAGTCCTGTATAGAACATTGTGGTTGACAGCGTCATCGGTGTCGGTGTGAAGTCCTGCACCTGCTCGGGGTGATAGCCCATACGTTTGGTCTCGTCTGCCAGCATTCGCATATCATTGTCAGTACAGCCCGGATGAGACGATATGAAGTAAGGTATAAGTTGTTGTCTCAGTCCGCAATCCGCATTGACCCGGTAGAAGAAGTCCCTGAACCGCAGATATTCTTCCCACGACGGTTTGCGCATCAAATCCAACACCTTGTCCGCCCTGTGTTCAGGAGCTACTTTCAGTCTTCCGCTTACGTGTTTCTCTATCAGTTCGCGGCCGTATCGCTCATCCATAAGGTCGTATCTTATGCCCGATCCTACAAACGACTTCTTTATGTATGGCAGCGCGTCCACAGCATGGTATAAGTCCAGCAGCCGGCTGAAATCTTTATTCAGGTTCTTGCACATCTTCGGGTGCAGACACGATGCTCTTGCGCATTTTGCGCACAAACGCTTGTCTTTGCCCTCTATCCCGTACATATTGGCTGACGGACCGCCCAAGTCGCTTAAGTAACCCTTCCAGTCAGGCAACTGGCGCAGTTTGTCTATCTGCTTGAGTATGCTCGCTTTGCTCCTTGACACAATCTGCTTGCCCTGATGAGCCGAAATGGTACAAAAAGCACAACCGCCGAAACAACCCCTGTGGATACATACAGAAAAACGTATCATCTCGTAAGCAGGTATCCGCTTGTCCTTGTATTTAGGGTGCGGCATATACTGATACGGAAGGTCATATATATGATCCAGTTCCTCTTCTGTCAGAGCAGGGTAGGGTGGGTTGACCACCACCGTCTCTTTGCCCGTCTTTTGTGTCAGACGCTTGGCTGTCTGCTTGTTCGACTCTGTTTCTATCACGCGGAAGTTCTCTGCGTGTTTGCGCTTGTCTTTCTGTTCCTCCTCAAAACTGTGTAGCGCAATCGTTTCCCATTCGCCACATTCGTCTTTCGCCAATCCGCCGTTATGTATCTGCTCATTGCTAATTAGATATGCCGTCTGAGGTATGTCTTTGCGTATGCCTCTTTGCGCAATCTCCACCATCGCTTTTTCGCCCATTCCATACACCAGCAGGTCAGCACGCGAATCTGCCAGTATGGACGGCATTAGACGGTCCGTCCAGTAGTCATAATGCCCCAGTCTTCGCATCGATGCCTCGATTCCGCCTATCACTATCGGTATATCACCAAACAGCTCACGCAGTTTCTTGCAATAGGTGATAGTGCAGTAATCGGGGCGGTGACCTGCTTGCCCGTCAGGAGAAAATGCATCGTCAGATCTCTTGCGGCGGGCGGCTGTATAGTGATTGACCATCGAGTCCATCGCACCCGCTGTCACACCGAAGAAAAGCCTCGGTCTGCCTAATTTGGTGAAATCACGATAATCGCCACGCCAGTCCGGCTGCGGCACAATCGCAACTCTGTAGCCCGCGTCTTCCAACACCCTCCCGATAACAGCCGCCCCGCAAGACGGATGGTCTATATATGCATCGCCTGAAAAAAGTATGACATCAGCGCATTCCCATCCGCGTAGCGTCATCTCCTTGCGGGTAGTCGGCAGGTATTGTTTAAGGTCGTACATTGTGCGCTGATATTGTCATAATTACCCGTCGCTCACTCTATTATCAGCCCTAACGACTGACGAAAGGCAGCCAGTTCGGGATGCTCTTTCATCATCCTTTTCATCTTCTCTTCAGGTGTATAGGCGGTATCAGCTTTAAGCGATTCATTGACTGTTACTTCCACCTCTATATGGTCATTGCCCAATGTCTTGCGCAAGAAAGTGTGCATATCGTCCTGTACCCTCTGCAACTCCTCTTTCTGCCACGGATTGGACACACTGACCTGCACTTTCTCACCGTCCAATACCGGTTTACCCGCTGACATGATGGCTAACAGACGCTCCTCACCCCGGAAGTGACGTTTCAGACCAATCCACGCGTCTTTGAATTGGTCTTTAGTAAAAGGGTTTCTCTGTCCTCCGCTAATGCTTGGCGTTGCGGGTGCTGCCGTCTGTGCAGGAATACTGCTCGCCTGCGCGGTCGGGTGAATGGAAGGTATGGTTGGTAACGAAGGAATGGACGGCATCGAAGGTTTTGGTTGTGCAGCCGGTTGGGGGGCAGCAGGTCTTGAAACCGTTGGTGCGGCAGTTTGTGCCGCCGGTTTGACCGGTCCTTGTTGGTCAGCCGCTTGAGCCGAAGGTTGGGCAGTTGTCGTCTGCATCACAAGTCCGCACCATTTAATCAGTCCCAACTCAATCACCAGACGCTTGTTTGATGATGTGCGGTAATGTATGTCGCAGTCGTTCAGCACGTCCAACGACTTGTATATCCACTGTGCCGGACACTGACGGGCCTGTTCCATATATTGCGCCCTGACCGATTCTGCGGTTTCCAATAGCGGTAGCGTCTGTGCGTCTTTTGACACCAGTACATCTCTCAGATGGCTCTCTAACCCTACCACAAACTGACCGGCATCAAAACCTTTCTGCAGCACTTCGTCAAACAGCAGCAATACCTGCGTCACATCGCCCTTAAGTGCGGCGCTTGCCATACGGAAATAGTAGTCAGTATCAAGTATGTTCAGCACATCAATAGTCTGCTGATAAGTGATCTTGTTCCCGCAGAATGCCACCAACTGGTCGAATATCGACAGCGCGTCACGCATACCGCCGTCAGCTTTTTTGGCTACTACACCCAATGCTTCCTCCTCTGCTTCAATGCCCTCTTTGCGCGCCACATTCTGTAGATGACTTACTATGTCAGTTATCGTGATGCGCTGGAAGTCATACACTTGGCAGCGGCTCAGTATGGTCGGTAGCACCTTGTGCTTCTCCGTTGTGGCAAGTATGAAAATGGCATACGATGGCGGCTCTTCCAATGTTTTCAGCAGTGCGTTGAACGCCCCTGCCGACAGCATGTGTACCTCGTCTATTATATACACGCTGTACCTGCCTATCTGCGGAGGTATGCGCACCTCCTGTATAAGAGTGCGGATATCGTCCACCGAGTTGTTGCTCGCCGCGTCCAGTTCATGTATGTTGAAACTTCGCTGTTCGTTGAAAGCCTTGCACGACTCACATTCGTTACATGCCTCATTGTCAGTCGTTGGATTAAGGCAGTTGATAGTCTTGGCAAAAATGCGCGCACAAGTGGTCTTGCCTACACCGCGTGGACCGCAGAACAGGTACGCATGAGCCAGTTTGCCCGTACGGATGGCGTTGCGCAGTGTGTCCGTCAGCGACTGCTGACCGACTACCGAATCAAAGGTTGTCGGACGGTACTTGCGCGCTGATACAATATAAGGACTGTCCATATCTCTTGTTTGTTATATCTTTTCCACTTTACCGTCTTTCAGTCTGTACTTTTCTCCGGTGGCGGGACAAACGGCTGTACCGTCCGCGTCAAACTGCAGTTTCTCTCCGTGTTCGCTCACCCAGCCTGTGCGGCGGGCGGGATTGCCAACCATCAGCGCGTATGCCGGCACGTCTTTGGTCACTACCGAACCCGCTCCTATCAGGCAGTATTCGCCTAATGTATGTCCGCACACTATGGTCGCGTTCGCACCAACGCTCGCACCCTTGCGTATCAGTGTCTCGCGGTACTCGGCTTTTCTGCTCACTGCCGCTCGAGGATTGATAACATTAGTAAAAACCATACTCGGACCCAAAAAAACATCGTCCTCACACCTTACGCCTGTATAGACACTTACGTTATTCTGTATCTTGCAGTTGCGGCCTAATACCACATCGGGTGATATGACCACGTTCTGACCTATATTGCAATTCTCGCCTATCTTGCACCCTGTCATGACGTGGCTGAAATGCCATATCTTGGTTCCTTCGCCTATCTCGCAACCCTCATCCACATAGGATGACGGATGTACAAACACGTTATTCATAAACTTTCAACTATAAAACTCTAAAACTTCTCTCAGCTTTTAACTCTCAACTATCTAAACAGCCACTTCACCAAGTCATTTCCGTTCGCAAACAGCAGTAACGCTATCAGTATAACCCAGCCTACCTTGTTCGCGTTCTCAAGGAACTTGTCGCTTGGTTGTTTGCCGGTTAGTATCTCGTACAGCAGGAACAGTATGTATCCGCCGTCCAGTCCCGGTATAGGCAGGAAGTTCATAAATGCCAGAATGATGGACAGGAATGCCGTCATATTCCAGAACACCGCCCAGTCCCACATCTTTGGGAACATCTGGCCTATCGCTCCAAAACCGCCCAAAGACTGCGCGCCCTCCTTCGAGAACACCAAACGGAACTGCTTGACGTACATTGTCAGTATGTTCCACCCATATTGGATACCCGCAGGTATGGCTTCCAACAGTGTGTAGTCCCTGTGTTCAAGTTTGAAATAACTCAGCGGGCCTCTCGAATAAACACCCAAACGGCATTGGTCTCCCAAGAAGGTTTTTGTTGTCATCTCCTCACCGCCGCGATAGTATGTTATAGTTATGCTGTCCATCGGGTGCTTCTTAAGCTCCTCCGTTAGCATTACCGAACAAGGAGTCTTGATTCCGTTAATCGCCGTCAGACTGTCGTTTGCCTGCAAACCTGCATAGTAGGCTGATGTGTTCGGGCAAACCGAATCAATCACAAACGGATAGAACTCGCTTATCAGCACATATCTTTGTTTCTGATATGAATTGTCCATCCTCGCCTTGTATCTCTCCTTGCGGTCAAACTCGTTCTGTAGTGCCAAGTATCTCGTACCCAAATCCTGGCTCATCTCAAGCCGCACCGTATCTTTGCCACGAAGCACCACCACGTCACGTTTGCCTTCGATTATTATCCGTTGGGTCACTTCACCCAATGTCTGAGGCTCCTCGCCGTCTATAGTCAGAATCTTGTCCTGTTGCTCAAAACCCTCATCCAGCAGTATCTGTGAGTAGTACAGACCTCTGTCTATATTGTTCAGTGGCAGCGAGTCCTCGCCCCAATGGAACAGCAGCATACTGAAAATCACTAATGCCGCCACAAAGTTCACCAATATGCCGCCTGATATAATCAGCAGACGTTGCCATACGTTCTTCTTCCGGAACTCCCACGGCTCGGCCGCATGACTGAGTGTACTCGCATCGTGAGTCTCGTCCACCATTCCCGATATGGCGCAGTAGCCCCCGAACGGAATCCAGCCTATGCCCCATTCGGTACTTTCAGGATGCTTGCTCCACTCATCTTCCTCACCCGCTGCGGGAGCAAACAAACGTATGTGCCAGCGGCCGTCATAACGCTTGGCACGTAACAGAGAAAACTTGTAATCGAAAAATAAATAGAACTTTTCCACTCTTACGTGGAACAGGCGCGCAAAGGTAAAATGACCGAACTCGTGAATCACCACCAAAAAACTCAACGCCAGAATAAGCTGAATGACTTGTATCATATATGTCTGTTTTTTATAGTGAGGGATTCCTATCCCTCATGTGAGATGTCCTCTCGTGTTTCTGAAAAAACTTTTCCGTACCCCCGCAGGAAAACGCCGCGAAAGTACGGAAAAATCTTTTACAGACAAAATATTTTCTCCTTATTCCTCCTTTTGTCCTGTCAGCGTATATCTCCCGCCGTTGCGGACTATCATCATCCGCCCGTCGCGAACCTCCTTGCGCACACCGCTCTCCAAAGCGGAGCGGATCTCCCCCAGCGCGGTCGGCAGTTCCGCTTCGGGGTGTAGGTCGTAAGCTCCCAGCACCTCCGTACTTGTCTCGCCCAACCATCCGCATACCTGGTTAATTGCATTATATACCTTCACAAAATGTATGCCATTCAAGTGAACTTTCTGCCTGTTCTTGTCCACCGCCCAGTCCAAATCGAACTCCGACACATGGCGTTCGGGATGGTCCTTCACCTCGTTGGGCTGGTCGTCCGCGTACCCCCAGTCGAAGCAGTACAGCACGTAGTATGTCCCTTTGCCACTCGTGTCTATGCCGTTGTCACGCAGCCGGGTACCCGTAAATGTCATCTCGTCCTCCTCTATCCATTCCGGATAGTAGGCCTGTTTGTGGAATGAGTTCTTCGGGATGTAGCCTGTCACGCCCTTGCTGTCTGTCCAGCGGATATACTCTGCGGCGGGTGTGTCTTCATTGGGACGGTAGTAGGTAATGGAGTAGTCGAACAGTGTCTGCTCGTTCGTCTCCTCCGAACCGGCAAGTTCGTACCATTCGTCATCGGGCAGACCGTTCCCGTTGTCATCGCGGCTCACCATCACGATACCCGGTTCGCTGCTTCCGCCCAACGGATCGCCCTCTTTCTGGGTGGCGGAGTAAAACGAGTTGCCCAGTATCTTCATATCGTACTGCCCCGCCACGTTCAGCACCTCGTGGTCGAATCCGAACACCACGTAGCCGCCGAAGCCGCCTAACGAGATCATTACTTGTTTGTTGTCAGCGAGGCATTCTTCGGCTTTCTGCGCCATCGTCTCTTCCGTGTCGCCCTCTTCGTAGGCGGGAAGCGTGTTGATAAACTGCCCGGGCGCGGGGCGGTACTCATACACCCGCGATATGTACGGACTCACACTCTCCTGCGCGCTCATACTCACCGCGCACAGACTGCTCATTGCTATCAGTAGTGTTTTTTTCATATTATTTTCTGAAAAATCGCCGCAAATGTACGGCTTTTTTGTGAAACAACAGCGGGAACGTCCAAAGCGGACGTCCCCGCTTTCGGTGTCCGGCTTCGCCTCATGGCAGAAAAGCGGACCGGACTATTGACCGTTAGTCGCCGAACAGATTCAAATCGGGTGCGTCCGACGTGTAGTTCAATACTTCAGGTGCCATTAGCGAATCACTCGCGCACAGCATCTTAACCATTCCGATGGTCTGTACCCCTGTCTCGGGGCTGTTGTATGTCTTCATAAATTATGTCTCCTTATTTTGTTATTTGACTTCCTGGCCGCGCAGGTCATACATTTTGCCGTTGCGTATTACATATACAACGCCGTTGATCATCGTCTTCTGTACAGGCTCTGTCATCACGTTGTCCTCAATGCCTGTCGTCTGCTCAGGTGCATTGGCGATAACCACTTGTCTTCTGCCCGGAGCGGGTGAGGGAACGCCGGCGGGAACGTAGGTCACGTCAATGTAGGCGCGGTTGGCGTTCACTTTCTGTGTGCCGGTTGACTGATAGAGCAGGTTGTTGTGCAGCAGCCACTTGCCGGTCGGAACGACTGTGTTGTCCTCGAACGTGCCTTGCAGACCGTTGTTCGACGATGCGCTGACGGGAGTTGCTACGGCGTCGCCCGTATAGGTGCAGCTGATGGTCGTGGCGGTAGCGCGGAAGATGTAAGCCTTGCCGGCTTCGAGGTTGCCCACTTCTTCAATCACGATACCCTCGGTAGTTTGGCCTACAGCTCTGTAGAACGTCGCTCCGCTGTAGTCGCCTTCGTTCACTGCATACGGCAGGCAGATGGTGCCGTAGTTGCCGTTGGTCACGCTGCGCTCATAAGTGGTGGGAGCCGCTGCGGGGAAGCGCACCGCTACATCGTCGTATGCGAAGTAGGCGGGAACATTCATTCCCCATTCTCCAACCATATCATCACTGGCTTCCATATCGAACGTGACGCTCGCTACCGCACCTAATCCGGTCATATCCCATTCGGTCCACTCGTCTATCACGCCGTTGCCAAGCTCGTTGCCCTGGCACAGGTAGAAATAGATGGTGTTGGTCGCTACGTTGGATGCGTTATAACCCGTTGCTTTGATGCGGAACCAGGATGTCGTCAAGGCTGCTGGATTGAAGCCGCCGCCGGTCAGGTACTGGTTGAGAACATAGGTCGTGTTATTGACATACATATGGTCTATCACGCGCTCCACACCGTCTGCGAATGTTATTTCAGGTGCATTGGGTGTGTAACCTGATATATACCCGAAATGAACGGCAAAATTGTCCGAACCGCCGTGTCCGCCGCCGGTCTGTACCAGCACATCCTCGTCCGCCTTATAGACGGTCAGTTGCATGTCATAGTTACCGTAGGTAGTCAGGTCGTTGCAGGCATAGTTACTCACCGTATGACCGCCGCCCCAGTAAGGAAGACCGAATGTATGGTACAACTCTGTGTTGCCGCCGTCGTACCACGACAGACTCGACCCCGTGTACAGAAAACCGCCGTACTGCGGGTCATCAATCAGGTCCGACCAGGTCGCTGCCGAGAATGCGCCTTCACCGGTCTTCTCCGCTGTGAAACTTGCTCCGAGGTCGCTGTCCTCGAACGTCAGCACGCGCAGTGTGTAATCCTGCGCGATGGCTTTCGGTGCGAACAGGCACAACAGCGCCGTCACACCCGCCAAAAGAAATCCTTTCTTCATAAGTGTTTGTTGTTAATTGGTTGGGTTAATAATTTGGTTAATTGGTTTGGTTATTGTTTGAATTATGTGTATATGGAGTTAATTGTTGTAATAAGTTTATTGTCCCTTTTTTATAAGTTAATAGATGATTGCTGAATGTTTTATGTATTGCTGAATGTTAGTAAGTTAATGGTTGTGGATTGTTATATGATTGCGTTTGGTTTGCATTTCGGATCGGATCAACTACGATACATATACGTTAGATACACGATAGATATACGTTAGATATACGTTGGATATACGATAGATTAGGCTGGCCTCACCGAACCAACAGCAAAGCCGTACGCAATTCTTTGCGAACGAAACCGCATACACACAATAGCGTTTGTGTTCCTCTTGATAATATGGCGGATAAAACTCCCTCTCATTGACCTGCCTGTATCCGGAGGAGGTTCAACTCTTTTGCCCAATGGCAGGTCTTCTGGCTTGTCCCGTGATTTCCTGTCTTCTCAATGATGCCTTGCGGCATCATCAATGACGTTCAGAATCAGAAATCACTATGTTATGGGACTCACAGCAGCCGGTCTGCACAGGATTCGCACCTGTTTCCCTTTTCACTCTCTCCGCCGAACAGGCGGTTCAAGCACCATTTGCGACCGCAAAAGTACGGCGGTTTTCCTGTATGGCAAAATAAAAAATGCGTTTTTTTTTGCCGTTTGCAAAATTTGCCGTACTTTTGCGCCGCTTTTGACAAAAGCGGAGGATGATTTTAATCTCTCCAAAGCAATTCGGAAAGTTGTCTGAGTGGTCGAAAGAGCCACACTCGAAATGTGGTGTACGCATTACGTCGTACCGGGGGTTCGAATCCCTCACTTTCCGCAAAAGGAACAGCGGTTTGCCTGTCTGAATGGATTCAAGCAGGAAACCGCTGTCCCCTTTTGCACAGGATGCCGTCGGCAGACTATAGGGATTACGCAGAAATCCCTCACTTTCCGCATAATCAAAAAGCTGCCTGCCAAAGTCCGTCTCATCAGCATCGCCTGTGAAACGGACTTTGTCCGTATAAAAGATTGACTTGAAACCGGATGAGGAGTCTATCCTCATATCTGCGGATGACCGCAAAAAACAATATAAACCAATAAACAAATCCAGTATGAATCACAAACATCTATTGTTTCTGCTGCTGGCAGGAATGCCGTTGGGCATTGCGGCGCAGCAGCCTGAAAAGTCCATCGTGGCAATAGACTACGAAGGACAGCAGCAGGTCTTCCTGCTCAAGCACCGTCCCCGTCTGACATTCCGCACCTCCAACGGCAAACCCGCCTTTGTGGTGCAGGATACGCAGAACGCCACGATGACCAGTGTCCGCACCTGTGTCTTCTCCGAAACGGTTACGGATAACAGAGAGACAACGGCGGACAGCAAAACGGAAGCAGGAAAGGCAAAAAAGTTTGTCCGCAACGGCGTCTTGTATATTGAGTGCAACGGCATCCGCTACAATGTGCAGGGCCAGCGGATAACGGACAATTGACAAACAAATGCGCGAAGCGCATGACAGGTAAACAGACATAATAATAATCAAACATTCCGATACAATGAAAAAACTTTTGATGGCAGTCATAGCCTTGACAATGACACTCGGCACAATCAGTGCCCAGAAATATATGTACGTCTGGAGGACCGACGGCACGCACATCTCCTATCTCATTAACGATTTGGACAGCATCGGTTTCTATGCCCCGTCGTACACCCTCACGGTGAAGGTTGAGGGCGAAGGCACCGTGACCGGCGGCGGAACGTACCCGATGGACGAGAGAGTCCTCCTTACCGCCACTCCGGCAGAAGGTTACGTGTTCAGCCACTGGTCGGACGGCGAAACCGTCAACCCGCGTGAGATAACCGTGCAGCGTAACCAGACCCTCACCGCCGTCTTTGTTGACAAAGGCAGCGTTATCCCTTCCGGCATGTATGTGGTCGGTCCCGCTACCGCTGTCGAGTCTTTCGAGGCAGCCAATCTGCAGGAGGGTATGATGTCTGTGGCTATGAACGAAGTGACCAAATCCAAACGTTACGGTATGTATGAGAAGTACATCGCCCTTGAGGCGGACAAGGAGTTCGAACTGGTATATGTGGACGACAACACCATCCACTATGGCGCGGACTTGAAACTGGAGACACCCTATGATGTGGATAATGGTGTTACCATCCAGGTTTACAAGGGAGAACTGAAAGAAAACCGAAAGATGAAAGTGGCGAAAACCGGTTTCTATCATATTGCTCTGGATCAGAACAAAGTGGGCGATTTGGAATATCCCTGCATCGTGGTCAGTCCTGTTGACCTTCTTGAGAATGGGGCTGACGGAGTGGCTTGGCAGATGTCCAACGGGTCGAGGAATATGACCTGCACCTCCGGTTTCAACAAGCGTTCGATGACCTGGGAGTTGAAGAATGTTCCTGTTCCGTCATTTATGCACTTCAAGTTCCGTTGGGGCAACGGCTGGATAGTGGCATTGGATCCCATGACGGATGTGCGTGTTGAGTCCAATATAGGACAAGGGAACAAGTCTGGCAGCGAAGACATTTATTTGGACGAACCCGGCATATATGATTTCAAACTCGTCTGGACACTCAAAGGGGCTGACATCGAGCAGACACTGGCCGGTTCGTTCACCCGTGTCGGCGATTACAAGCTGGATTACAGCGATTGCGAAATGGAACTGGTAGGTACTGCCGTTGCGGACCAGGAAGGCGCAGTAGAAGACAATGTCTGGCTTTGGGGCAACACCTATCCGATGGGCAAGCCGCAAATCAATGGCGAGACGGCCGTATGGACGGTGGAGAAAGTGAAGATGCTGCCAGGCGAATATAAGGTGCGTACCGTCAACGCCCAGCCTTCCGGAGGTATTGATCCTTTCGACAACGGTGATAACCAAGTTATTTCAGGCGAGGGTGAGTACAAGATTGTCTTTACGCTCAACACCAAGACTGGTGATAAGAAAGTGGAGGCTGAATACGAAGGCGAAGTCGTTGAACCCGAAAAGCACATCATTACCGTGCGCGCCAAAATGCCGTCTGACTGGACCAACACTCCTACCGCTTGGGTATGGCCGGAAGGTGAAGACGGTTCAGCAGCCCAACTGACACAAGACGGCAATTGGTGGGTATATA
>JAIKXR010000086.1 GCA_024683975.1 Paludibacteraceae bacterium | reverse complement strand
CTGACCATGTATTTGACAAACGGCGAGACATTGAACATCAATCTATTATCAAGCAGTTTTACCTGCACACTCGGCGAGACATTCAATTTATGATAGCCGCGCTGATTGTCATACATGCGGATGGCATAAGGCGACCCGTCTATGATTTCCTCAAAGGTCTCTTCCATAATAGGCATGTGGTCGTAACTATAGTTTGCCCACAGATTGAGATTCACATGCTTGGACTGCCATGACAATTCCATTTCGTTCGACACGTACATGACGGATTTCAGGTTCGGGTTGCCTCGCCGCATTTGGTACTTGTCAATCTGTTGCGTAATATCGGACAACTGCGACAAAGAGGGTTGGTAGCCGGACACATAGCCTTTGTATTTCCAGAACCAACCTTTTCCAAAATCATAACTCATGGTCAACTGCGGACGGGCAATCCAAGTGCTTTGCTTTTGCCCGCCTTGGTCAATGAGGGTGTGCATAACTCCGATACCTACCACATACGAAAACTTATCTACTCTGTGCCGCATTTCTGCAAACGCGTAGGTCTCGGCAGTAGTCATGGAAACCTTTGTACCTTGTACATCGTCCCTTTGTCCCTTATAAAGGTTTTTCACCCATTGTTGGTTATGCCGTGCACCTACGGTGAGCATGATATTTTCCCATTCCTTTTCATAGATAGCTTCGCCGATAAGCGACCACTTGTCTCCTCTCACACGCGATATTACATCGGTCGTATCTGTCGAAGCTGAGCCCCGAAGCGGCGTTTGCAGAAATCGGCGGTCGCTGTGGGTATTGATATACGTGCCGACCACATCAAAATACAAGTGCTGCTTGTGAGGTAGGTTGTGCTGATAGTAAATGTCCAATGACGGTGACTGACTGCTGCTTTTGTCGTGATCGTGTATCTCAAATGAATCCGTCGGCTGGTACAGACGGCTGTCGCGGTCTGACGGTCCGTAAGGCATATATGTCATATTATCACGCAAGCGGATGTTCAGCATATTCTTATCCCCGTTCGTCCAGTTGTAATTCAACGAGACATTTACGGGGTAGGTCTTATAGCGTGTCGGTTTGCCTACTTCGTTGTTCTCTATCTTGCCTGTCGAAAAATGGTAGGTCTCATTATTGGTACGCCTCCAATAAATGTCATACGGCGCATAAGTGGCGACTGCTTGCAAGGACGATTTGCCAAAATGTACCTTACCCGCCAGATAGTAATTACCGATACCCGGCAAGGTTAAGCCATTTGTGCCTGCAAGCATGAGCGAACCGCCTGTGTCGCGGTGCTTGACGATATAATCAACTACAGCCGCCGCACCGTTGTATCGCACGCCCGGTTGGTCGTGATACTCCACGCGGATAATATCTTTCGGGTTGATGGCTTTCACATCCGATGTGCTTGCCTCTACACCGTTGATGCGTAACTGTACACTCTCGTCAGAAAGTGTTTTGACGGAATTGTCAATAGGACTGATTACGATACGCGGAATTTGCAAGTTCTGTAACAGAGAAACGCCATCTGAGGAAGCCTGCATCTGCTCTTTTGATGGCAGAAGGATTTGCCGATCTACTTTCTGAATAATGGCTTGGCTTTCCACGACTACCTCACCCAGTTCCATTGCTCCTTCTTGCATGAGTATGTCGCCGATGTGGGTGTTTTCGTTTACGGTTAAAGCCATGCGGATTGTTTCATATCCGATATAGGAGAGTGCAAGAATATAATTTCCTGTGTCCGCGTCAAGGGAGAATTTGCCGCTGTTGTCTGTCGTGGTTCCGGCTATCTGCACCGTGTCATGCATCAGCAAGACGGTTGTGCCGATGATGGCAGACTTGTCGTTAGCGTCCTTGAGACGCCCGGAGATTTTTGCTTCATTCGCCGTTGCGGTAATTGCTACACAGAGCATCGCCGCGAAAAATAGTTTTGTTTTCATACGAGTTGTTTGTTTTACTAATGGTTATATGGATTGTTTTTGTCACAGCCTCTATATGTAATACGATAGACAGGGCTAAATCTTACAAAACCACACGCCAACTCTTCTCCAACAACCTTTCTAAAAAAATCATTGTCCAATCTTAACTACCATACATTTCCACACCTAATGTATTCACCTCTTTTCAGCATACAATCAGCAAACAACTCCGTAGGATAACCGATAGATAACCGTGAAGCGAAACAGCCGCACCGAAGAAATGTACGGTGTACATTTCAAGGAGTAAATGCGGCGCTCGAGTGCAAAAAGTCCCTCACTTTTTGCACATAGTATACCATAAAGCAAGGATAGCCGAACCAGCAAAATACCGTCTTTACAGCCACCTATCAGCAAGCAACTCCGTATGATAACCTATAGATAACCGAAGGATAGCCGAATGATAGTGCTATTCACACCGAAGGCGCACCGTGTAGTGTACCCCGTTTTTTGGACGCTATATTTTATTTATTATGAGACAGAAAGTGCCTTTAGAGGTGAAACTGGCAGCATTAGAATTGCTTGAATCCGGCGAGTCGTTCCAATCGGTCAGCAAGCGTCTGCGTATGAGTGCGGGCGAGTTAAAGACCTGGAGTCTTGTTTATGGGAAAGAAGGCGAGAAGGGATTGTCCGCATACCCTAAAAACATATGCAGCGGCAAGATTAAGGACAAGATAGTTTTCACATATCGTCAGAAAAGAGTACCTTTGCACACGCTTAGTGCCCAGTACAGTGTCCCCTACAGTTCCGTAGTCCGTTGTATATCAACATATCGCCGGAAGGGTAAGGCTGGTATGGAAGGCGCGGTAATAGACATGATGGAAGTTATGAGAAGCGGTGACACGATGGAGGAGGCATTGACCAAAGCGGAGTTAAAGAACCAACTGAAGGTTGCCATGAACGAGCTTGACTACCTTCGTACGGAGAATGCCTACCTAAAAAAATTGAAGGCCTTAATGGAAGCGGACACGAAGCGGAAAGGCAGCGCGTCCAGGCCATCCTGTCATTAAGGCCGGAACATGCTTTGAAGCACCTGCTCAAAGCGGCAGGGATGGCGCGTTCCACGTTCTATTACCGCATATCTGAACGTCCTGACAAGTACGCCACGGTAAAGAGCGGATACGCAGTGTCTATGAGAAGCACAAAGGCCGTTACGGCTGCCGCCGTGTGTGTCAGACGCTGCGCGGAGACGGGCTGGTTATCAACAGTAAGACGGTCGCCCGTCTGATGCGCATGATGTCGCTGGCGGGCATAACGCCCAAGCGTCATTACCGCTCCTACAAGGGCGAGGTCGGACGCATAGCGGACAATGTGCTCAACCGCGATTTCGCGGCGGACAGACCCTGTCAGAAGCTGACAACGGACATATCGCAGTTTGTCGTCAACGGAGTCAGACTGTACCTGTCGCCTGTACTGGACATGTGGAACGGAGAGATCATCAGTTACACCATCTCCCACAGTCCGAACATGGAACTTGTGATGAAGATGCTGAAGAAGGCGTTCCGCCGCATGGAACCGGCAGAGAACGCGCTTTTGCATTCGGACCAGGGATGGCAGTACCAGCACGCGCAATACCAACGGGTACTCAAACAGCACGGTATAAAGCAGAGTATGTCCCGCAAAGGGAACTGCCTCGATAACTCAATGATGGAGAACTTTTTCGGACTGCTGAAAAACGAGTTTTATTATGTGAGTCATTTTGCCGACGAGCAAACCTTTCTGAAAGGTTTGGATGAATACATCAGCTATTACAACAATGACCGTATCAAACTCCGTCTGTCTATGAGTCCTGTACAATACCGACTGCAACACATGGACAACATGTCAATGAACATGCAACATATACTACCAACAGTTAACAACTATTACTAACCCTGTCCAACCTTTTTGGGACACTTCACCGTACCAAAACCGTATGACTAAAGTCTGCAAAAGGTATAAATACAAGTCTGATATACGAATCCTCTTTCGCGGTTCATCCAACGACCAACCACCACCAACAGGACACAAACCGCCAATTACCGAAACCACTCTTATCCACCGAAGATGGCATACACTCCTGAAATCCCCTCTTTTCAGCATAAAAAGTGAATTTAATTTGCATATCCGCCAAAAAAGTCGTATCTTTGCACGCAAATTATCAGGTAATGCGACATGAGCAAGTACGAGATTCCCTTTATGACAATGGCAGTTAGAGCCTTTGCACAGAAGTTTGCCATGACACGACAAGCCGCTTTCCGCTATTTGCAGCAATACAAAGCGCTTGCATTTTTAATGGAGTTTTACGATGTTGAGCACTTACAGTCAATAGATGATACTATTGATGATATGCTCGTTATTTGTCGCCAAAATGGAGGAACACTAGCATGATTATTTCGGGACGGAGAAAGCCTTGCGCTATCTCAAGAAATCAAAAGTACAAATACTATGACACAAGCAAATCATCATCAAATAGCGACTTACTTGACCGACTATGCTTTGAGTGAGTTGGTACGCTATGTCATGGAAGATACCGGCTGTGGTTTAGAACAAGCTATGGAGAAGGTTTATAACTCATCGCTCATGCCAGCTTTGCAGGATGAAGAAAACGAACTTTATGTTCAAAGCCCGGCTTATCTTTATGAGATGATGAACACTCCGATACCGGCAGGTTCGACTTGGTCATTACCGTCTTGACATCAATCTCTTTTACCTGAATCATAGTACGGATAAATCTTTTTTCCACATCTCTTGCAGACGTGGGATGCTTTCTAAATCAAAGGCGTTTCTGAGCGACAGGTGTCCGTGCGTAAGCAACCATCTACCATCCGTTTTGCGGAAGATGAGTGACATATTCCACGACAAAAACAA